>JAHDBT010000200.1 GCA_020630215.1 Bacteroidota bacterium | reverse complement strand
GATTAAGTCGCCGTATTTTTTTTCTGCTACAAGGCATTGCGAGCGAGCATAGCCGGTAGCTACGTGACCGAGCAATAACGCAGTAGCAGGAAAAAAAGACAAGGCTTGGGTTATCAAGAACTTAGGTTTTGAGTCACTAGCTTGAATATCGAATAATAAATATTGAACACCCAATGAGGAAATTTACCTACTAAGTGTAACAGTTAAAATTTTTCTGCGGAAAATTTGCATAGAGTTATTTTTACATCTAATTTGAGCTATATTTCTACTTCATCATTCGATATTCCTTGCTCCATATTTTAAAAACAAGTAAGTGGTGAGTAGTAACAATTTGAATACTTAAACCCCTCAATCAAAAATATAAATGGCAAATACATTAACCAACATACATCATGTTAAGCAAAAAATGTTTGATAGAAACATGCTAAACAATCATTCCCTAATTTTATATATTGGGCGAGATGAAGTTTCTTATGCAATTCTTCAGGAAGCACAAAACCAAATCGTTTATCTTAAATCTTACCGATTACCTGATAGCCATAATACCTATGCATTTAAACAAGCCTTGCATACCTTTTTTGCTCAGGAAGACATTATAAGAAACAATTTTGTAAGTGTGCACATCGGCATTAATGCCGCACATCAAACACTAGTGCCTAAAGCTTATTTTGATGAGCAAGAACTAGAAAAATATTTTGACTTTAATTTTCAATACAAACCCCAAAAACACCAAGTTTTTTACGAAAAATTGGTTATATCGGATGTGGTAAACGTATTTGCTGTTGATAAAGAAGTGCTGAAATTGATAGAGGAGGGCGTAGGTAAAAACTACCAACTTAAACATGCTGCTACTTTTTTAATCGACCAAATTATTGGCGTTAATAAAGGCAGCCACAAAAAAATGTTTGTAAATGTGCAAAAACATCATTTAGATATTACAACCATACAAGGCAATCAACTCTTATATCATAACACTTATTACTACGAAACTTCTAACGACTTTTTGTATTATACGGCTAATGCTGCCAAACATACAGGCGTAAACCTTAGTAATGATAAAGTGGTAATGTTAGGAGATATAAATGAAGACCATATCAAGTTTCAGTTGTGTAAAAAATACATTGCCAACGTACATTTAGGCTCCCGTCCTATTACCAAAAACTACTGCACTGAATTAGCCGTACTACCCGATAATTACCATTATAACTTATTTAGCATTTTATAAGTATTAATAGCAGCTCAATGGGCTAAAACCTATTTAAAATTGAAAAAACATTTGTCATTGGCAAGTTTCATTTTGCTAGGATTTTAGTGAACACTTTAAAAAGGCGAAGCGTAGCGCAGCCGTCTAAATACCAAGTGCCAAGTACCTGCTACCCCCAAAGTATAAACTATTAATCGAAACCTGCTCAGTTATTTAACAGTTCAACAACTTAAACCCTATGCGAATCATTGGCGGTCAAAATAGCGGACATCGGTTCAATCCGCCTAAAAATATTCCTGCTCGGCCAACAACCGATATAGCGAAGGAAGGGCTATTTAATATTTTACACAATAATTTTGATTTCGAAGACTTAAAAATGCTCGACCTTTTTGGTGGTACAGGCAGCATTAGTTATGAGTTTGCTTCGAGAGGTTGCACAGATATTACCTTGGTAGAACGAGACCGCCGCCTAGTAAACTTCATTCATCAAACCAATACCAAGCTGCAATACAATATCGACATCCGCAAAGTAGATGTGTTTAAGTTTATTGGTTCGACCCAACAAAAATTTAATATGATTTTTGCTGGGCCACCCTATCCCCTAAAAAATTTAAACACCATTCCCAACCTCATTTTTACACATGCCCTACTCGAAACTGGAGGATGGTTAGTGCTAGAACACAATCCCAACCACAACTTCGACGAACATCCTAAGTTTTTACGCAAACGCAATTATGGGTCTACCATTTTCAGTATTTTTGAAATGTAGCCGAGTCTAGCTATTTATGCGTTACTAAGCCATAATTCTTGTACTTTCCCTGCATTTCATAACAATAATCTTACGCTGGTCAATATGCATCTATTAACCTACCTTTGTTTTAGAGTAGTGGTAGCAAGTATTACCTATTTACCCTTTCCAATTATCTACAAAATTGCAGATGGATTAAGTTGGCTATTATACCGAGTAATAGGCTATCGCAAAAAGGTTGTTTTGCAAAACTTGCACCGTTCCTTTCCTAGTAAAACCAAAACAGAAATAGCTGTGATTGCCCAAGGGTTTTATCAAAACTTTGCAGATATATTGCTAGAGAGTTTTAAGGCATTTAGCTTGAGTGGAGACGAATTAGTGCGGCGATATAAGGTAATGAATCCAGAGGTTGTAGACGAGCACTTTAACAATAGCCAAAATATTTTAGTGTTAGGAAGCCATTACTGCAATTGGGAGTGGGGAGTAATGTGTGTACCCTTGCAGTGTAAACATCAGCAAATAGGTCTTTACAAACCCATAGCCAATCCTTACATCAACAATTATGTGGCTCGTTCTCGCAGCCAATTTGGTATGCAACTCGCATCGATTAAACAAACAAACAGTACCTTTGAAGCACAAAAAAAACTTGCCAGTACTGCTGCTATAATCATGATAGCCGACCAAAGCCCATCTAATTCTAGAGCAGCCTATTGGCTTAATTTCTTAAACCAAGATACCGCCTGTTTGCATGGACCCGAAAAATATGCTCGACAAACAGACTGGCCCGTTTTTTATTTTGAAACCCAAAGAGTAGCAAGAGGAGTGTACCAGATGTATTTAAGACCGCTAATAACAAAAGCAAGCAATGTTTCTGACGGAACAGTAACCCAAACCTATATGCAATACCTAGAAAAATGTATACAACAAAAACCTCAAAACTGGTTATGGTCGCATCGAAGATGGAAAAAAAAGCGAAATAAGCTTGCTGAGAAACAACTTGTTTTATGACACGTTTCAGACGAAAAATGTATTCAAGTTTGTCATTTATACGGCTTCAAAACAAAACACTCAATTTATCATTGCATATTTTGTGAAATATAATGCAGATTCCGTATCTTGCACGATATATAATCAATAAGCTTTTTTTTTTTTTGATGAAACAGAAATTTTATTCGCACTTTTAATCTAAGGTAACAAAGTTTTTGCATAAGAACAGTCCCTCAAAAAAGATACTCAATTGAATGTAATTATTACTATTTATGTATACTAATTATCAAGTAGATAAGAACGAAATTAGCAAAAACTGCCTTCGTTTCCTTTTGTCATTTTAATAAACATCTAATAGCCCTAAAATACCAGAGTGTATTTTTTTTATGGAAATAGCCAATAGAAGGCATTTGTAAGATTATGTTAAGCCAACTACTAATAAACAGAACAATACGTGTTTTTTTATTAGACGATATTGGTGGCATGTTCAAATTAAATACTACTTTTGTTTTTGTAATTTCTATTAAGCCTAATTTTAGCGAAAAACCGACCTCATATATATCTTTTAATAGTTATTTATGCCCTTATAAGTACATTTTGTAGTATAAGCGCAACATTTTTTGTGCTTTTTTCAATATTTTACACAAAAAATATCAACTTTAGGAGTAAAGTAACTATTTTAGAGCGATATTTTAATATTGCCATGCTTTGTCTGCATTTTCTGAAATGTATTTGTTAATACTTGTTTAGATTATATTAATAAGCATTGAATATAATAAGTTAAATTAATTAATTTTTTTATAATAATAAAGATAATTGTTCAACCAATAAACTTGCAAAATTATGAAATTCAAAATCAACACTATTGTGTCCGCCGTACTATTGTGCATCTTACTCGTAGGAACGAGTATTAATGCTGAAGCGGCTTCTATTAACCTCCAGTTTGCCAATGTAAGTTGCGACGGTACCACCTATTGTGCTACCGTTCAAATCAATGCAAGTGCAATTTCACAAATTGGAAATTCAACTATTTGGATAGATTATAACAAAGATGCTATAACAAATCCTATTTCCACTCCCCTTAACTTTGATCCTGCTGATGGTTACTTAACTGATACACCACAGTTTAGCTACTTAGAACAAGCTAGTGGTGGCGAAATTAACTATAACATCTTGTTAGCCAGCAGTAATACAGGGGTTACAGCTCCTAGTATTGATGTGCCAGGTGGTACAGATTGGGAAGATGTTGCAGAGTTTTGTTGGACAGTAGTAGATGCTACGCTTAGTCCTGATTTGCAATTTAATGCAACCTATACAGGATTTAACGACGAAACAAATGATAGTTCCGTACACTTAATCGGTAGTAGTGCTGGTGAAACAGAAGCTTGTCCTATGATGACTGGTGGAGTTTCCGTTGATGTTAAAGTATTTTTAGAAGGTGCTATGGACGGAGCAGGTACTGCTATGACTACAACCTTAGCTACTGGATTTACTGGAAACGTAATCCCAAGTGAACAGCCATACAACGCTGCTCCTTGGAATTATGCAGGTACGGAAAGTTTTTCAACTGTTCCTGCTGATGCTACTGATTGGGTATTGGTGCAGCTAGCTACTGGACAAGCTACGGCTACAGTGGTTGAATCTAAAGCGGGTATTGCATTAAGCGATGGAAGTGTTGTTGATGCTGTAAATGGAGGTCCATTAACTTTCTCTTCTGCTTCTGCTAGTACGCCATACTTTGTTATTGTGCGTCACCGTAATCACTTACCTATTGCTACTCCTGCTGCTGTTACAGGTGGTTCTATTACCTTCGACTTTACAACTACGGTTGGTACACCCCCTGGTACTTTTACACCAATGGTTGATGTTGGTGGCGGTATATATGCAATGTATGCTGGTAACGTAAATGGTGATGGGTTTGTAAATGCAGGCGATTATGCCATTTGGAAACTAGAAAACTCTATGTTCTTTACTTATTTAGGTGGAGATATTAACTTAGACCAATTCGTAAATGCAGCAGATTTCGTAATTTGGAAAGCCAATAACTCGAAATTTTCTAACCCTGCTATTTGGCCATAAGCCTATTTTTAGCACTATATTTAGTTTAAATACCATATCCTAATTTTAACTAACAATGTAGCTATTGTACTGTACAATGTATAAGTACAGTAGCTGCGTTGTATTCGTGGTTTAAGGGTTTTGGTGTATTTACTATAATTAACTAACTAAATTGCAATAAAATAATTAAATATTAGATTATGAATAATTTGAAGATTACATTTGTTAATCTATTCATAGCGTCTTTGTTGTTGTTGTACTACTCTGCAGCATTTGCACAAGACGATGATGCATTAATTGGTTGGGGGGACCCCGTTTGTAATGATACGCAAATGTGTGTTACTGTTGAATTACAAGCAGGCGGTGCAGATTATGGCGTAGGGAATGTGAATATTTTTGCTTCTTATAATTCTGCAGCCCTTAATTACTCAACTTATAATGAATTAAATTTTAATACAGGAGACTATGCAAGCCCGCATAGTAATTCTTCCGTTCCTGGTTCAGGCTTTTTAAGCATTGGAGTAATTTATGAAGGCTCCGCAGGAAATGGACAAGTAATTGCTAATGGCACATGGACACCTATTGGCGAATTTTGTTTCGACGTATTAGATGCTACTGCTTCTGCAGATTTAGTGCTAGAACCTTTTGCTAACACAATACAAGTTCAAGCCGATGATAACGGCGATTTTAAAAATAATGTTTATCCAGAAGCACAACCTTTTGATGCGCTTGCCGCTTGTAGCGGTGGCGACCCTTGTGCTATTACAGATGTAAGTGCAACGGCTGCTACTTGTAGTGGACTCGATACTACCTTCGACGTAAGTTTTACAGTCGCTAATGGTAGTGGTTCTTATAATGTCGTAGATGCTGGAGGTACGGTATGGGCTACTGGACCAACCTCTCCTTTAACCGTTACAGTACCTAATACTACTGGTGGTAGTGTTGATGTAAATGTGGAAGATGCAGGAGATGCTACTTGTGCAGGTACTGCCGTAACAGTTACTTTAGAAGATTGTTCCGTTACCGCAGTAACATGTGATGCTGGTTCGGTAACTATCGACGGTGGCGGTGCAGCAATAACAATATGTCCTGATGATACAGATGGTAGTACGGTTGTTAACTTTGTCAACTCTGGCACAGGTGACGCAAGCTACACTTATATCATAACAGATGATACAGGAAATATCTTAGGCGTACCTCCTGGTGCTTCTAACGATTTCGCCGGTGTTCCCGAAGGTGTATGCCGAGTATATGGCGTTTCTCATGATGGTGATTTAGCTGGCGCAGATGTTGGTTCTCCAATTACTGGCGTTACCGCATCAGGTACTTGTATTAATGTGTCTGCTGATTGGATTACTGTTACTAGAGAATGTGCTCCCGTAGATTGTGCGATTTCTAATGTTGCAGCTATAACCTCTTGTAATACGCCTAACGCAGATATTAGTGTGAGCTTTGATGTTGTTGGAGGTTCTGGTACATATAATGTAGTAGATGCCTTCGGTACAGTAGTAGGTTCTGGCGCATCTTCACCAATTGTATTCTCTTATGCAAATAGCATTGGTTGTCCAATTTGGCTAAGTGTAGTAGATGCAGCAGACACCGCTTGTACTGGCAACCCTATTACTGTTACTACCCCTGATTGTACAGGTGCAGTAGCATTTAGTTTAATGGGAGCAGCAGACGATGAAGCACTTATCGCATGGGGAGACCCTGTTTGTAATGATACTCAAATGTGTGTTACCGTTGAACTACAATCTGGCGGTGCAGACTATGGAGTAGGAAATGTAAATATTTTTGCTTCTTATAATTCTGCAGCTCTTAACTATTCAACTTATAACGAATTAAATTTCAATACAGGAGACTATGCAAGTCCGCATAGTAACTCTTCTGTTCCTGGTTCAGGCTTTTTAAGTATTGGAGTAATTTATGAAGGTTCGGCAGCAAATGGGCAAGTAATTACTAATGGAGCATGGACACCTATCGGTGAGTTTTGCTTCGACGTATTAGATGCTACTGCTGCTGCAGATTTAGTGTTAGAGCCTTTTGCGAATACAATACAAGTTCAAGCCGATGATAACGGCGATTTTAAAGTAAATGTTTATCCAGAAGCACAGCCTTTTGATGCGCTTGCTGCTTGTAGTGGCGGCGATCCTTGTACAATTACTAATGTAGCAGCAACAGCAGCTACTTGTACTGGTTTAGATGCTTCTTTTGAGGTAAGCTTTGATGCTGCCAATGGCAGTGGCTCTTATAATGTAGTAGATGCTGAGGGTACCGTATGGGCTACTGGTCCTACTGGACCATTAATGGTTACTATTCCAAACAGTACAGGTCTTAGTGTAGATGTAAATGTGGTAGATGCCGCAGATGGTACTTGTATGGGTACAGCGGTTACTGTTGCAGTACCTGATTGTACACCTGTTCAAACTTGTTCTATTACCGGTGTTGCTGCTTCTACTCCTGCTTGTAATGGCTTAGACGCTTCTTTCGACGTAAGCTTTGCTGCTATGAATAGCAGCGGTATGTACAATGTAGTAGACCCTGATGGTAATATATTAGCAAGTGGTTTTGAATCGCCAATTACTATTACATTAGTAGGTGTTACTGGTGGTAGCGTAGATGTAAATGTAGAAGATGCTGGTGATGAAACTTGTGCAGGTGTTAGCGTTAATGTTGCTTTACCTGATTGTACCCCTTCTCCTACTTGTACTATTACAGATGTTGCTGCAAGTAACGTAGTATGTAATGGTGCAGATGCTTCTGTTGATGTAAGTTTTACAGCTACTAATGGTGGTGGTACTTACTTTGTAACAGATGATGCAGGTAATATTTTAGGTGGTGGTACTAGCTCGCCAATTACGGTTACCGTTGTTGGTGGTGCAGATGCTACTGTTAACTTAACAGTTGCTGATGCAGTTGATTGTACTTGTAGCGGAACAGTTGCCGCTAATTTAGCATGTACAGTTGAGCCTTGTGCAATTACTAATATCGACGCTACAGCAGCAGTTTGTAGCGGTTTAGATGCTACTTTTGATGTAAGCTTTGATACTGCCAATGGCAGTGGTTCTTATAATGTAGTAGATGGTGATGGAACAGTATGGGCTACAGGCGCAACTTCTCCATTAATGGTTACCGTACCTAATAGTACTGGTGGCAGCGTTTCTGTAAGTGTACAAGATGCTGCAGATGCTACATGTGCTAGTTCCGCTTTCTTAGTTTCACTTCCTGATTGTGCTCCTGCTGCAAATTGTAATGCTGGTTCGGTAACCCTTGATGGTGGCGGTACTGGAGTAACAATTTGTCCTGATGATACAGATGGCAGTACAATTGTTAACTTTGCTAATACAGGTACTGGTGATGTAAACTACACTTATATAATAACAGATGATGCAGGAAATATCTTAGGTGTACCTCCTGGTGCTTCTAACGATTTTGCTGGTGCGCCAACTGGCGTATGTTTAGTATACGGCGTTTCTCATGATGGTGATTTAACTGGCGCAGATATTGGTGCTCCAATTACTGGTGTTGGTTCAACAGGTACTTGTATTGAAGTATCTGCTGATTGGATTACCGTTACTAGAGAATGTGACCCTGTTATCACTTGTGATGCTGGTTCTGTAACCCTTGATGGTGGCGGTGCAGCAGTAACAATTTGTCCTGATGATACAGATGGCAGTACAGTCGTTAACTTCGCTAATTCTGGCGCAGGTAATGCTAACTACACTTATATAATAACAGATGATGCAGGAAATATCTTAGGCGTACCTCCTGGTGCTTCTAACGATTTTGCTGGTGCGCCAACTGGCGTATGTTTAGTATACGGCGTTTCTCATGATGGTGATTTAACTGGCGCAGATATTGGTGCTCCAATTACTGGCGTTACCGCATCAGGTACATGTATTGATGTATCTGCTGATTGGATTACGATTACTAGAGAGTGTGCGCCTGTTATCACTTGTGATGCTGGTTCTGTAACTATTGACGGTGGCGGTGCAGCAGTAACAATTTGTCCTGATGATACAGATGGTAGCACAATCGTTAACTTTGCCAACTCTGGCACAGGCGACGCAAGCTACACTTATATAATAACAGATGATGCAGGAAATATCTTAGGCGTACCTCCTGGTGCTTCTAACGATTTTGCTGGTGCGCCAACTGGCGTATGTTTAGTATACGGCGTTTCTCATGATGGTGATTTAACTGGCGCAGATATTGGTGCTCCAATTACTGGCGTTACCGCATCAGGTACATGTATTGATGTATCTGCTGATTGGATTACGATTACTAGAGAATGTCCTGATTGTGCAATTACTAATACGGTAGCAACTACTGCTAACTGTGATGGTGCTAACGCAAGCTTTGATGTTTCTTTCGACGTAGTAGGTGGCAGCGGTTCTTACAATGTAGTAGATGCCTTCGGTTCTATTATTGGTAGTGGCACTGGCTCTCCAATTAGTGTCAGTATTGCCAATAGTTCTGGTTGTCCATTAATGTTCCATGTAGAAGATGCAGCAGATGCAGCTTGTACAGGCGATGATGTAACAATGATTCTTCCTGCTTGTAGTACTGGCGCAGTATTTAGCCTAATGGGAGCAGCAGACGATGAAGCCTTTATTGCATGGGGAGACCCTGTTTGTAATGATACTCAAATGTGTGTTACCGTTGAACTACAATCTGGCGGTGCAGACTATGGAGTAGGAAATGTAAATATTTTTGCTTCTTATAATTCTGCAGCTCTTAACTACTCAGCTTATAATGAATTAAATTTCAATACAGGAGATTATGCAAGTCCGCATAGTAATTCTTCTGTTCCTGGTTCAGGTTTTTTAAGTATTGGAGTAATTTATGAAGGTTCGGCAGGAGCTGGACAAGTAATTACTAATGGCGTGTGGACACCTATCGGCGAATTTTGTTTCGACGTATTAGATGCTACTGCTGCTGCTGATTTGGCTTTAGAGCCATTTGCAAATACAATACAAGTTCAAGCTGATGATAACGGAGACTTTAAAGTAAATGTTTATCCAGAAGCACAGCCTTTTGATGCACTTGCTGCATGTGGTGGCGGTGGCGACCCTTGTGCAATTAGTGATGTTGCGGCAACTACTCCTGCTTGTAATGGCTTAGACGCTACTTACGAGGTAAGCTTTACTGCTGCTAATGGCAGCGGTACTTACAATGTAGTAGATGGTAGCGGAGTTATTTTAGCAACAGGTACAGATTCTCCAATTAGCGTAACAGCTACAGGTTCTACAGGAGCTACGGTTTCTGTAAATGTTGCCGATGCTGACGATGCTAGTTGTGCAGGTACTGCGGTAGATGTTACTTTACCAGATTGTACGCCAGTTGCACAATGTGCTATTTCTGGTGTGGCTGCTTCTACTCCTGCTTGTAATGGTTTAGATGCTTCTTACGAGGTAAGCTTCATGGTTACAGATGGTAGTGGCAATTATAATGTAGTAGATGGTGCTGGTACTGTATTGGCAAGTGGTTCAACTTCGCCAATTACAATTACCGTTACAGATGCTACTGGTGGTAGTGTTGATGTAAACGTAGAAGATGCAGCTGATGCAACTTGTGCAGGTACAGCAGTTACTGTTACTTTACCAGATTGTACACCAGACCCAGTTTGTGCAATTACTGATGTAGCAGCTACGATGGCTGCATGTAGTGGTGTAGATGCCACTTTTGATGTAACTTTTACAGCTACCGATGGTAGTGGTTCTTATAATGTAGTAGATGGTTCAAACAATGTATTAGGTAGTGGCGATGGTTCGGCAGCAGTAACAATTACAGTTGCAAACAGCATTGGTGGTAGCGTAGATGTAAATGTTGTAGATGCAGCAGATACAGCTTGTGCTGGTACCGCAGTTACCGTTGCATTACCTGATTGTGCTGCTCCTGATTGTAGTATTACAGGCGTTGCAGCTTCTGCTCCTGTTTGTAATGGTACAGATGCTACTTACGATGTAACCTTCGCAGCTTCTAACGGAAGCGGTATGTATAATGTAGTAGATGCTGGTGGTACTGTATTGGCAAGTGGTTCAACTTCGCCAATTACGATTACTGTTGCAGGTGCTACTGGTGGTAGTGTTGATGTAAATGTAGAAGATGCAGCTGATGCAACTTGTGCAGGTACAGCAGTAAGTGTTACCATTCCTGATTGTGCTACTCCTGAATGTAGTATTACAGGTGTTGCTGCTACTACAGCTGCTTGTAGCGGTTTAGATGCTACATTTGATGTAAGCTTTACCGTTGTTAATGGTGGTGGTTCTTATAGCGTAGTAGACGGTGCAGGTACTGTATGGGCTACAGGTGTAAGTTCTCCATTAACCGTTACTGTACCAAATAGTACTGGCAGTAGTGTTGATGTAAACATCGTAGATGATGCAGATAATACTTGTGCAGGTACAGCAGTTACCGTTGCTTTACCTGATTGTACACCAACTCCAGTTTGTGCTGTATCTGGTGTATCCGCTACAGAAGCAGTTTGTAGTGGTTTAAATGCTACTTTCGATGTAAGCTTTACTTCAGAAAATAGTAGTGGCTCTTATAATGTAGTAGATGATGGTGGTAATGTATTGGCAAGCGGTTCTGCTTCTCCAATTACGGTTACTATTGCTGATGCAGTAGGGCAAGCTATTAGTGTGGCAGTTGCTGATGCAGGTGATGCGTCTTGTGCTTCTACGACCGTTAGTGTTAGTTTACCAAACTGTACTCCAGACCCAGTATGCGCTATTTCTGGCGTTGCTGCTTCTACCCCTGCTT
>JAHDBT010000199.1 GCA_020630215.1 Bacteroidota bacterium | reverse complement strand
CACCATTTACACAAGCATAAACCGAAAAACAAACAGCGATTAATAAAAAAGTGCTACTAATAAATGGCTTCTGCCTGTATGTAAAATGTGTTTTAAATGCAGTTGCCAAAGATGTATGTTTAATAATCTCAACAAGCAGCAATAAGCCAACTACAACATAAAAACGAGTAGTTACTTCTGGCACATCATTAGTCAAATAAGCATCTAAAAAAGGGAATGATAAAAAGGAAGATAAGGCACTAAGGATGTAGGATAGTAGCCATAGGAATAGGGCTAATTTTAAATAACGGTCGTGAAAATCTTTAGGCTCAAAAAATTTGGCGTACCTGTATAAACGCCTGTCTTTGGCTTCATTTGTTAAAAGTTCCTTAGTGTAATCAATGGGAGAAATGTGTCGAGCGGCCCTTCCTTCGTCAATCTCGGTTAACTTGTTGGGCTGCTCCTCGGTACCTGGGGCCTTTGGGTCGTGTGCTTCACTACGTACCCAAAGGAAATTTTTAAACTTTTCTTTGAAGTTCATAAAATAAAACTTTTGCAATAACGAGTACAAAAGTATTATCTTTGTCCTCGCTATTTAGTTAATGAATAGTAGCCGCTTTGGTGTCCAGTTGTCACGCTTGCACCTTAGCGGCTTTCTTATGTCTATTTACTTATCTTTATTTTTTGGTTTTTAAGTCTGGCGGCTTTTGAAGTCGCTTTGTATTTTTTTTATACTCTTTTAATAGCTTCCTAATAGAATCAAAAATTGATTGGTTCTCCTCCTCCATTTTGTCAAACTCTTTTTTGCAATCTTTCATATTATAATAGGTTTTGGTCGAGTTCGTCTAGTTCTGAATTTTCAAATTGTTTTAAGTAGATTTGGGTAATTTGTTCGGTTTGGTGTCCAAGTGCTTCGCTAATTTTGGCGGTTGGTGTTCCTGACTGCTTTAGTACCGTAGCGTAGGCATGGCGGGCCACATAGGTCGTAAGGTTTAAATTTTCCTCTCCAATCATTTTAGCAATTACCTTTAAATGTTTGTTTACTTTTCTTAATGCCGTTTTTCTCCTATCATATTTTTGTTTATCAGTAACGTGTACCGATTCGTCAAATATTGGGAAGATGTACCTCCCTTTATGTACTTTATTCTCAATGTAATAGTTTAGTATTTTTTTGGCTTGTGGTAGTAACTTAATACTAAATGTTTTCTTTGTTTTGCTTCTGGTATAAAATAGCCTCTCCCCTTGTATATTCTCCTTTGTCAATCTTGCAATATCAACAAAGTTCATTCCCCTTGTAAAGTAGCTAAATAAAAAAATGTGTTTGGCTAATTGTTCGGGGCTATGCTCTGGAAGTTCTAGCACCATAATTTGTTTAATCTGCTCCTTACTAATAGCCCTCGGTTGGGTTTTGGTGTTTAATCGTTCTCCAATACTATATTGGTCAAAGGGGTATGAATCTTTTTTAACAATGCGTTCTTTAATTGCACTATTGTAAATGGTTCGGATTGAACGCATATAAACACTAATAGAGGTGTCTTTTAATTTTCTGTCAGTTCGTAACCATGATTCAAAATCAATAAGGAATTTATACCCTATATCAGTCAAATCAAAATTAGGAGCGTTTGCTTTTTTCGTTTCGGCAAATTCCAATAAAGCGTTTAAGGTGGTTAAAAATGGGGAGGCGGTACTTGCTTTACCTTCGTTCATTAATTTGTTAATATGTTGTTTAAACCGTTCCTGTACATTAGCGGCATTGCTATTGTTTAAAAATTCAGCGTTAAAAACTTCAAATGTAAATGGGGTATTGTATCGCTCAAAATCTCTAATAATTCCGTTTGCACGTTCTTTGATTGCATTAAGTACAATATTTTCCTTTTTGTAGTCGGGGTAACTTCTTCTAAAGTTTTCTTTTTCTTCGTTCCATTGTTCAGTCGTGCAATATTTACTTAATGGCGTGTACCGTCTTTTACGGTCATGGTATATCATTAGGTAAAGAGGAAATGTTCCGTCCAGTCTAATTTGAGAGGGAGAGTTAAAAAGTTTAAAACTTGCCTTTGCCATAATTTGAATTTAATTTGCTTATGTGTTAGGGTTAATACCATCCTAACACTAACCTAACACAAATTTAGGCAAAAAACAGATAATATTTACTATCTTTGGAAAGTTATTTTTCGTAAAGCCTAGTAAAATAAGGGGTTTTGGGTAGGTATGGATAATATAGGAAAATACAAGAAAGTAAGATAGTATGCTTTGGGAGCAGGGGGTCGCAGGTTCGAATCCTGCTATCCCGACTAGCATAAACCCTTGTTAATCTTTTGATTAGCGAGGGTTTTTTGTTTTTGGTGGAAGTTGGTTTTAGTGGGGTACTAAAACATAACTAAAACAATTTTAGTTGAAACATTGAGGGAGATTTATAGGTTGGGGTAATGAAATATTGTTGAAGCGTATTGAGGTTCTCAGTTAAGCTAGTTTTATATTTGGTTGACATAATAGATCCTAACTTAAATTACGGGATAAAGGGCAAAGGACAAACTTCAAAATTAAGCAATGGATCCTAATTAAAGATAGTAAGTGTGAAAGGCATTAAAGAACAAAAACCGCCTTCCCTATTCAAAAAAGATTAAAAACGACTAATAGTTTTGACTTGAAAACAGATAATAAAGCATAAGGCTTATTTCAAATTTTATTATGCATACACCTTTTGAATCTTAAAAAAACTTTATCTTACTGCCAAATAAAAACCTCAGACAATAAAAAAATATAAAAGCTACTTAAAATGTTAAAAAAACACACCGATGAGGAAGTATGGGAAGGACTACTAACAGTAAATGATACTATTTACATGCATTGTTATAAAATACTATTTAAGTTTGCACAACGCCATATACAAAAAAAAGGCAGTAAAGAACCAGAGAAAGATGCTCATGATTTAACAACAACAACGATAAACGCTCTCATAAAAAAAGTACAAATACATGATAGCAGTGGAAACAGTATTACGAGCTTGCCGAACCCTATAAAGTATGCTACAGGCATTTATAAAAACAAATGGGCTGATACAGTCAATAGAGAAACAAGGTATTATAAAGAGAAAAATGGTGAAATTTCGCATCTCCTTCCTAAAAATGCCAGCTCAAATGACCTCGATTATCAAGAAAAGTTAGCCGCACTACGTGAAATTATTGAAGGGCTTATTAATAAACTCAGTAGTACCTGTAAAAAAATACTTATTGCCTATTGGCTAAAACAATCAACACATGAAGACATAGTGAATAATAAAGATATTCCCATTAATACCCTTAAAACATCAAGAACTACAGTAAGCACATGCAAAGACAAGCTTAAAAAGCTTACCAAGCTCCCTAAAATTGCTCATGCTATCAACGATCTTGAATTGCTTCGTAATAAAATCATACCTAAAAAATAAACAATGTTGTCAGATAACTCAATATTAATACATCGCTATCTTAACGATGATTTAAATACAGAAGAACTCGCTGCTTTTAAACACCGTTTAGAAAATGATGTAGATTTCTTAAAGGAGGTATTTTTAGATAAAATCATACAAGAAACCTTACAGAATATTGCTATAAAAGAACAAATTGCAAAAACCAGAAGAATTGCCGAAAGCTTAGGTGATGAACTATATACCGAGGAAGAACTAGCAAGCATTGAAGCAGCTATAGAGCAAGAAGAATGGCCAGCAAAAGCAACTCCTGAAATTTATACATGGGAAGAACTAATGGAACCACTAACAATAGAGGATGCCGCCATACTAATACGATCATCAACACAACAAACAAACGAACACGAAATACAGGTTGTACAGCCTAGTCACAAAGAGCAATGTATAGAGCATCAATTACATTTTAAACTAAAAAAGGCAGTACCGATTAGTTTAAAAGTTAAAATAGAAAACAAAAAACTGGGTAATATTCCCTTGTTAATAGAAGATGCATATATTGAATCTAATACCATTATTTTTACAGTAAATCTACCTGATACACTACCACCTGGCCGCTACTATTGGGAACTACAAGCAAACAGTGATGATATGGCAGTAATTACACAATATGGTATTCCTAAAGGGATGTTTTTTATTCCGCAGCAAAATTAGTTGCCCATCAAAACAAAGCCAGCCCAATGTGCTGGCGACATATTCTTCTGAATCATCGCCCTTTTAACAGTTGCCAATTCTTGCCGATAATTAGCACTAGTTGTTGTCTTCTTTTCCAGAATTTTTTCAAAAAGTGAAGTCGTTAACTCGCTACTTGCTTTATCATACACCTTGAATAAAGTGTAAATAACATTTCTTGCTCCCGCAAATAAAAAGCCTCTATTGAATGCCATTACACCTTCGCCACTACTCTGCTTCCCTTTGCCAGTATTACAGCAACTCAACACAATCAACTGTGCCTGTAGATGCATAGAATATACTTCCGACATATACAGTAAAGCATCCGTTACGTCCTCCTGTTTAGTAGGCGAAAAAATAATGCGATTTGGTTCTAACTCTTTTTCATTATAATCACTGTGTGCAGCAATTAGTAGGTAACTGCTTTGAGCAGCTTTTTGTAAAAATTGCTCTCTTGTTGCAGCTTCGTGTAAAAACACCTCCGTTGGAAAACCTTTTGCTTTAAACAATCTTGCTACTCCTTCCACCTCTACCTCTGAGTACAATAACGCACTATAATCTGCTCCTGCTATTTGTACCGAACGAGTTGTTGCCTCACTATACTCTTCCGTTTTCTCACTTTTGTAAACTGGTGCAAAACCAGTAAAACCCAGCCTTATACCCTCTTCATTTAGTGATATACTTTGTTGCACACTCCTACTCCACAAAGTAGCCGAGTAATGATAAGTAATATCAAAATCCATCAGCACATAAGGCATAGCAGCATAAGCAGCATATTCGCTAACTGGGTTGCTCAATAATGCCTCAAAAGGCAACTGGAATAAAGCTTCGTCAGGTATAATCAACAACTGATTGATGCGGTTTTTATCGACTTTCTTCAAAACTGGCGCAAGCAACAGCATATACAGATCATGAGCTGATTTCACATATCTATCCTTTAGGTTGTGCTTGCCCATTAGTTCTAAGAGTTGTACAAAATTGTTGATTTTTTTAGTCAACTCATCTTTTTTATCATTCCCTTTCTCCTTCTTCAGAATTCTGATAATCTCAACATCATCTCGGCAAACAATAAATGCAATAATTTCCTTCTCTTCTACAAAGTATGAAAGGAGAGCGGTATCTAATGCTAATTGTTGCTGAATTTGGGAAATTGTAATCACATCCACATTATATCTTAGATTATAATAATCGGGGTTTATTACTTGAAGACTCTTAGTCAATTCCTCATATTCTCTGAGCAATTGAAAATACTGTATATCCCAATCGCTAATTTTTTGCTTATTTTGTTCAGCAGTAGCCTTACTTCTTTCTGTGTTTAGCTGCCTATGAATTTTTATTAATTGCAAAGACAAGTTGTGTTCCTCTTCAACAAAGCTTGTAGGCAAATTGGCTTTCAATCGTGCCTCCGTATCTTTAAGGTGTGCAAGTAAGAGTACTCCTTTACTTTTTTCCGAAAAGCAAAAAGCCATTTCTAAAGCACTGCGTTCAAAATGATAGTCCCTTTTTCTGCCTTCAACTTGTAAGTTTAGACCTTTTTTTTCTAAAGCATTAGCACAAAGAGCAGCTTTTATGGCTTTTTTGTAGATATCTTTCGTTCTTTTGGCAAAAGATAGTTTACCTTTTTCTAAACTATACATTTTCCATATTTCACCAGCAATTATACTTGTATAATTGTAATATTCTAATGAGGCTAACAAATCATCTATCGAATTACTAACTTCGGTATAACATAAATAAAAAGCTTCTGATTTTTTTTCTAAACACATTAATAACAGATGTGTCATACTTACTTGTTTATCATAAGGAGAATCTTTTAGAGCATATTCTTTTTCATCATCTCCAACATTATTAAACGCCTTATGACATGCCTCTAATCCCTCAATATATTTTCCATCTAGCATTAAACATTCTCCAATTTGCAATATCGATTCGATAGTTTTTTGGTGTTTACTCCCAAATATTTTTTTTCTAATTTTTAAAGTTTTTTCAAAAAAAATATACGCTTGCTCATAATCTTTTTTATTAGCTAAACAAATGCCTATATTATTATAGCTAAAAACAGTATGAGGATGCATTGGTCCTAAATCTCTAAGTCTATATTTTAAGGCTTTATTATGAAAGTGTAGTGCTTTATCAAATTCTTTAAGTTCCCTATAAGTATCCCCTAAATTATTATAAGAATTACATATTCTATGGTCTCCTGCTGGATATATCTTTTCCCGCCTTTCTAATACATCCAAATTATACTTTAGCGCTAAATCAAAATTAGAAATATCATTATAGCAATTTGCTAAATTAGAACACAAATCTATTAAAATATACTTTTCTTGGCCTGTCAATTTCTCCCCTATTATTCGTCCTTGATTTAAACAATCTATAGCTTTATAAAAATCTCCTTTTGCTCTATAAGCAATTCCCAATCCATTATAACTTTCAGCTTTAAGCAAATAGTCATCTTGAAAATATTTGTTTGATAATGCAAGACTTTTATTATGACTTACAATTGCGTTTTCATATTGTTTATCATCAGAATAACATAGACCTATATTATTATATCTAATTACAACTTCAATATTATTTTCTCCAAAAAATTTTAATACATAATCAATACTTTTTTTAAAATATTGTATTCCCTCCAAATATCGACCATTTTTTTTTAAAACTACTCCTTTTAAATTCCAAAGATTCGAGATAACCATTGTTGGCTCCGAAAGATTACACTCTATTAAAGAAATTAGCTTTGAACTTTCTAGAATTATTTTATCATATTCTTTATTTTTAAATTTACAATGCATTTCATTATATAAATTTACACTCCACTTATCCCATAATTTACTATCAAAGTAAATCGTACTTAGCTCGGCATAAATAAGTTTTGCTTCATTATAAGATTGCTCATCAAATAGTTTTTTAGCTTTCAAATTTAAGTTTCTAGTCTTCTCTAACTCATCCATAGTGCGTTTTTTTCAATGTTTGCATAATAACTTAAAAAAAAATTAAAAAAATGGCTAACGTTTTTATTACGAAAGTAGATATAAAGATAAAGGACACTTTTTAAACTATTCAATATTCTCACAAGATATTCTAAAAATAAAAAATAATACAATGAAAAAACTTATTTTTCCTTTAGCTCTACTAGTAATATCATGTTACTGTTTTCAAATTGAAATAATAGACAAGTATTATGAAGTGCTTTACCCTCCTGTAATAGAGTACTACACAACTGATGCTGAAACAGGTGCTTGGATAAAAACAGAAAATACCGATGCACCCTACTTTCGTAAAATTAGTTATGATGAAACGGGAAATCATGTAGGACTTATAAGAGATTATTACCAAGATGGTACTCTTCAGATGAAAGCACATGCGTCAAAACTCGAACCATTTACAACAGAAGGACAATGCACCTGGTATCATACCAATGGTAATATTTCTAAACAAGGCCATTATATTAAAGGTGAAAAGAATGGTATCTATCGCAGCTATTTTAAAAATGGACAATTAAAATTTCATGGGAACTATGCCAATGATTTAGCCGATGGATTATTCAAAAGCTATACCGAAGATGGTTCAGCTAAACTACAAAGATTATATGTTGCCGATAGTTTGTATTTTACTGATTACTTTATAAAAAATAGTACTGACGAAATCTTTTTACAAAAGCTTAAAAAAACTGGAAAGTTCTATAAAAAAGGAAATGATTGGTTAGAAAAAGGAAATTATGACTTAGCCATTAAAAATTTTACAGAGGCAATAGTTTTATACCCTAACTACCTTGTAGCATACGAGCTTAGGGAACGATGCTATCATTATAAAAAAGAATTTGACAGAGCTATTCATGATTGTGAACACCTCCTTACAAGTAAACACCCTAAACAATACATTATAAATTATAGATTAGGCGATAACTTATTAGCATCTCAGAAAAAAGATGAAGCACAAAAACAGTTCGCTACTACTATTGCTATAGCTCCAAATACAAAACTTGGTAAAAAATACAAAGCGTTTTCATTTGACAATATAGGCTATATCCATTTGAGTGAAAAAAATTATTTATCAGCTGCCGAATACTATACAAAGGCTATCGAAATAGCTCCTACTGTTTCGTTTCACTATAGTAACAGAGCTTTTGCCTTCATTTCAAGCAAAGTAGATAGCCTACAATTCTCTGCCTTAAACGACTGCAATAAAAGCATCGAACTAAATGCAAAAAATTCCGAAGCTTATACCTATCGAGCTGTTATTCAAGCACAAAACAACAACCTTAGAGCTGCTTTAAGCGATGCAAGCATAGCCTTAAACATAGATTCAAAAAATCAACTAGCAATAACTTTACATAAAAATCTATACAACTCACTAAATCCGTCATATAATTCAAGCAGCATTTCTGGAGAAGGAATTAACTGGGGCAAGTTGGCCGTAGATTTATACTTTGCCTACAGCATTTATGAAACCGTTGATGATATACGAAATAGGCGATGGGCAGATGCGATTGTGCCACCTGCAATTGCTTATGGATTATATTGGTTCCTATCAAAAAATTAAGCATGTATTTTAAACTAAAAAATCAAAAATCATGAAATATAAATCTATCATTTTTTTATTCTGTATCATTGTAAGCACACTATCTATCGGCCACGATTCATTGGCTACGCCTCGTTTTTTTGGAAAAAAACGAATTAAACTCAAGAAACGTGCTCCTCGTTCAAATGCAAAACCGCAAATTCCTAAATTGCCTTTACCAAAAAAAGGAAAAAATGTTGGCCCAAATAACACCCCTAATTTTAAAAGAAAAACGCCTAATAATGTAGATGAAATAAGAACTAAAAGTAAATCTAAAATCAAAAAAACAAAAACTCAAGAAGAGTTAGATTTTAGTGGAACAGATTCTGCTTTTGGCTCAAGACGACAACACGTTAATGCACATGGGAAAAATTCTTTTAACAAAAAAAGGGGGAACACCTTTGGTAAAAGTAAAAATTATCATGGTGTATTTTATGGCGATCCTATAGAAGTGACTAAAAGGGCTTGGGCAAATAAACATGCAACCAAAGTAATAACGAATGGGAATAGAGATATTTATCATATTGATTGTCCTAATGCTGGATACATTGGAGGAATTAAAGGACAACGACAAAAGGTAGATTGTCTTACCATTATTATGCAAAAAAATTCAAATCAGGTAATAACTGCTTACCCAAGTTTTGGTTACTGTTTTTCCCCTCGTAGTTCTGCCGATTTTATTCAAAATTAAATTTACAAAAAAGCCAAAAACAAATTAATGTTTTTGGCTTTAAATCAGATATAAAGATAGAAGAAGCTATTTTCACTCACAATAAAATCAAAATACTATGAGAAAAACAGCACTTAATCTATTCCTCTGCGTTAGCATAAGCATCATTTTTAGCTATGATGCTATTCCTCGCAATAATTCCCAAAAAGAATTAGCAGAATATATTTCTACCACCCTCTTTGGTAAAAAGGTTAGGCAAATATCCAAAAGTCAAAAAGATGAAATATTAAAAGTTTTAGCTGACCCCACTACCAGAGAAGTCATTGACAATTTTGCTAAAAAAGCGGGCTTGCATAATATGGATGAGGCTACTAAAAAGATAAGACATAAACTAGCAATGCTTAATACTGATATTATTCCTAAAGGTGGTGGGAAATATAATACGATAAGCTATAACAACCTCAAAAACACAAATAAGGTGGCATATGAAAGACATCACATGCCCTCTGTTAAAGCAATAGATAAAATCTTATTAAAGGATATAAAGGCAGGAAAAGTCCCAGAAGTTACACCTAATATGTTAAAAAGATATCAAACAATTGCTGTTCTATTAGAAAAAGACCACCACATGCTTACAGCTAGCAGAAATGCTACAAAACATAAAATGAAGGCTGGAATTTCAACTAATATCACACCTAAAAATTTTCAAGCAATAGAAACACAATTACTAAATGAAGGAAAGATTAATGAAGCATTAAAAATGAATATAAGAGATCTAGAAAACCTAAGTGAGCAGATAGGCTTTGATTATAAACATCATATTATACAAATGCTACCTGATTATATTGAATTTAAAAAAAGCATCTATAATCCTTGGTGGAAACATGTTGGGAGCAAAAAACAAACTTTATGACAACATTCTTATTAACAACAGAAAAAAAAGCATTCAAAAATCTATTTCCTAGCATACTCTTAATGGTACTGCTTGCACTTTTAGGAAGTACCGCTATGATTTACTTTTTAACACCTAAGTTAGAATATACATTTTATAAACTTGCTCCTAATGAAACCTTTATTAAAACGAAAAAAAATGATGCTCAATACAAGTTTATTCACCGCATTAGCAGAATCCCATTTTCGGATAAAATACATACTATTGCTTATGTGTATACTGATGATAAACAATACGGAAATAAAGGAGCAATATTGTGTGAAGGAAAATCAATGATAGATGAAAACAACTTTATTAATCACGGCATTTGGAATTTCTATAATCCGTTTAAAGATGAAGATGGTTATGGAAAAATACAAAGACGAGCAAGCTTCTGGAATGGTCTGTATCATGGACCAGATACTCTTTTTAACTCTGCTAATGGCGCAATAACAATGACAGGGACACATACCTATGACCTAATGGATGGTGTTTTTGCATTTTATGATGAAAAAGGAGAAATTTTATATGAAGAAATCTATCGTACAGGCAAAAAACTAACGAAGGGATATAATCTAGCTCTTTTACAAAAAAAATATAATGATAGTGAACTTTTTGTATCTAATATGCTAATGGAAAAGGCTGAATCTAATCCTGATTCCTCTGAGTATTACTACACTTTAGCTAGCAAGGTTTGTAATGAAAACACGATCATATTAGAAAAATTAGGAATGCTGTACTTAAAGCAAAGCAACATAGTATCAATTCAAAAAGCCAGAGATAATTTCGAGCAAGCCATTGTACTTAATCATCCAAGACCATATGCTTTACAGTATTTGATAGCACAATCATACTTTATGGAATATACTTTAGGCAATTGTCTTATTGCACAAGTTATCAAAGAATATGAAGAGACAGCACAGTTTTGTGAACAATTTAACTACGCTAATTCATTACAAGCTGATTTGAGATTTAACATTGCTGAAATTTCGTGGAGTATTGTTAATACGGCAAATCAAACACCCCCTATAAATAAAGGGGAATTATTCATAGATGGAGTGATGCTTGGTTTTACAATTTTCTCCTTGCCATCCGACATTGTAATAACTGCGGGTAAAAAGATTGCAAGAAACAAAGGACTATTACCAGATGCTATATTAGATAGTGAATGGACAGAAACTGGTATAGAGTACTTTGCCGATAGGTTAAGTGATAATGCTCCAGATTGTAATAATATAGAAATGGATTATGGAGCTATAATAGTAAAAAATTATCAACTTGCTGCTGCATTAGTTCCTGAAAATCAACTCTATTTAAAGAAGTGTGAAGCAGCAAAAAAACGATTTGGAAAATAAAAAACAAACCATGATAAAATATTTTCTTTTGTTAATCAATAAGTTTATAGAGGCAAAACGCCTATTAAAACCGTTCCCTATTAAGGTGTCACCTGTCAATCAGTTTCAAGAGATACTCAATGCTGCTAAAACAAAATTAAATGGCATATATCTTAACACTAATAACTTAATCTATTTTGCACAGAGTGCCAATAAACTAAGTAAAAAAGGCATTAAAGATGCTATTGTAAGAATATTT
>JAHDBT010000198.1:7463-11884 GCA_020630215.1 Bacteroidota bacterium | reverse complement strand
CTTGAAAAATATAATTAAATTTCTTGGTGGACTTTATTTTTTTCATTTCACTAACAAGAGAAAATAACAAATTCCCAAAAAGCTTGGTGTAATTCTACAAGGATTTTAACACAAACCAAGCGTGCAAAATTAAGTATCCCATTTGCTTCATCCTAAAAATAAAACAACATGCAGTTTAATGCTATAACAATAGAAAAAAAAACAATTTATTCACTAATTAGCAAGTGCTTTGTACTAGCCCTATTACTAAGTTTTTTGTTAATAATTAATAGCAAAAAGGTTTATGGGCAATTAACCAACCCCTCTACTTACGATTTACAGTTTGCAAACGTAATGATTGATGATACTACAATCCCTAATATTATTTGTACAGATATACAAGTCAAAGCTGCTTTATCTGCAGAGGATTTTGTGATTGCATCACATTCGATATACATAAACTACAACACAGATTGCATTAATAATCCTGTATATGAGCCTATGAATTTTAATGAAAATACAATGTGTGTGGTAGTGGAAGATGTGTTTTCTTATGACCCTTATTTACAACCTAGTTACTCGTTTGATGCGAGTGTAGGAGAGCTGAATATAACAACCCTACTCAATAGCTTTTCGGAAGGATTTGAATGCCCTGTAGTAAGTAGTGAATGGATAATTATGGGCACACTTTGTTTTGAAGTAATAGAAGAAACACAAACAACGAATTTAATCTTTCTGGAAGCTCTTACTGTTTTTAATGCGGATGATGCAGATGGAGCCGAACACACACAAGGCATTTTGAGTGGCTTAGATATCATGCCCATTTTACAAGATGCCGATCCTTGTGGTGGTACTTTAGAAGCAGATTCCTTAGCACTAGTTGCGCTTTACAATGCTTGTGGAGGAACTACTTGGATAAATAGCGATAATTGGTTAGCAGGAGACATCAGTACTTGGTATGGGGTTACGCTTACTGAAGATGGGTGTAATGTAGGAGAAATAAACCTCTCTATGAATAACCTATCAGGGGAGCTGCCACCTGAAATAGGTGACTTGGGTGCAGTTACAGGGCTTAACTTTTGGGTGAATCAAATAACGGCAATTCCTGAAGAGATTGGTAATTTAAGTATGCTATTTTCGCTCGATTTAGACGAAAACCAAGTGAGCGAGTTGCCTGCTAGTATTGGAAATTTAACTACATTAGGCTTGCTTTATTTACATAGCAATAATCTGAGCAGTCTTCCTAGTTCGATAGGCAATCTTAATAATCTTACTTTTTTAGATATTTGGGATAATGAACTGACAGCACTTCCCTCCGAAATTGGAGATTTAACTAATTTGAAATATCTATATGCCTCTCAGAATAGCCTTACAACAATTCCATCCACCATTGGTAATTTAAGTGAACTCGAAATACTTACATTAAGTGAAAATCAATTAACCAGTTTACCAGTAGAATTAGGTGAACCAGTTAGTTTATTGGAATTGCATTTGGATAATAATAGCCTAACGAGTATCCCCGTGGAATTAGGTGATTTAAGTAATTTAGAACAGTTGGTTTTGTATGCTAATAGCCTAACGATTGTGCCTATAGAATTAGCAAACCTGAGTAATTTAACGACATTGCTCTTATCTTATAATAACCTAGTAAGTGTTCCTGCGGAATTGGGCAACTTGGACAACTTAGATTTATTGGATTTAGCTAATAACGGACTGACAAGTATTCCTATAGAATTAGGCAACTTAACTAATATAAGAGCATTAGGTTTTTATGCTAATGAGCTAACGAGTATTCCTGCTGAATTGGGGAACCTAAGTAATTTAAAAGAATTGATTTTATCTTTTAATAACCTAACAAGTGTTCCTGTGGAATTGGGTAACTTAAGTAGTTTAGAACAGTTGTATTTAAAGGATAATCAACTCCAATGTCTTCCCCCAGAACTTCAAAGTTTATGCACCAATACTTGGTCTATACCCCCCGAACTTACCAACAACCCAGGCCTAACAACCTGGGCCGACTTCTGCGACAATGATACTGGCGTATGTACGCAAGAACTGGATGAATGTCAAACAGCTTTACAAACAGACTCTTTAGCCCTAGTAGCCCTTTATAATGCCTGTGGAGGAACTACTTGGCCAAATAGCGACAATTGGTTAGCAGGAAATGTAAGCACTTGGCATGGAATTACGCTTACCGACGATGGATGTAATGTAAGAGAAATAGCTTTAAATAATAATGGATTAATAGGCGATTTGCCAGCCGCATTAGGTGAGCTAACTAGTTTAGAAGAGTTAGCTTTGTTTGGTAATAACCTAGTGAGTATTCCTGTAGAACTAGGTGAGCTAAGTAATTTAAATACATTGATTTTGTCCTATAATGGTCTGACGAGTATTCCACCAGAATTGGGCAACTTGAGTAATTTAGATGTGTTAGATTTGGCTTATAACAGCCTAACGAGTATCCCTGTAGAATTGAGCAATCTAAGTAATTTAACGGGATTAGGTTTACAAGCTAATAGTTTAACAAGTATACCTGTCGAATTGGGCAACTTGAGTAATTTAACGGAACTGGTTTTATCTTTGAATAGCCTAACAAGTGTGCCTGTGGAATTGGGTAACTTAAGTAGTTTAGAACAGTTGTATTTACAGGATAACCAACTCCAATGCCTTCCTCCCGAACTCCAAAATTTATGTCCCAACATTTGGGTTACCACACCAAATCTCACCAACAACCCCGGCCTAACAACCTGGACCGAGTTCTGCGAAAACAACACAGGCGTATGCACCCAAGAACCCCCAACTGGCGACACTTGCGAAGATGCCTACCCCATCACCACCCTACCATTCAACGAACAGGGCCTTAGCACTTGTGGTTTAAACAACGATTATTTCCTAGGAGGATGCAGCTTTGGAGGCACTACAACACCCTGGGGCAACCTATCATCAGGGGCAGATATGCTGTTTCAATTTACCCCTAGTCTCACCGATTGCTACCACATACAATCCTACAACTCCAACAATACCGACCAAGGCTTATATGTAGTACAAGGCTGCCCCGAAAATTCAGGCTCTTATACCTGTATTGCCTCCACAGGTACCGGGGGCGAATCCTATGCATTTACCAACAATCCAAGCTATCATGCGGTATTAACAGGTGTGTCTTTAGAAGCTGGTACAACCTATTACATCATTGTTGCTCAAAGTAGTACTTGCACCAATTTCGATTTATATATTAGCAATCCTTTACAAGCCCCTGCTAACGATGTATGCGCCAATGCATCTGCCCTTAGTTTTGATAATGCGACTAGCGGCAGCAACTACAACGCAACCGCCTGCAACGAACCCGATTTTGAATTATCACCTTTTAACGGCGGCAATGGCGAACCTTATACTTGCAACGAAGGACACGAATGGGGAACCAACCAAAATAGTGTATGGTATACCTTCAACAATCCCTCCGTACAAGATGTAGACATTACCTTTACCAACATCCTCTGCGGCGATTTTTTCACCCTCACAGACGGCGAACACGACCTCCAAATAGGCTTATGGAATTACAACAGCGACTGCGATTTAATAAGCCAAGACCCCATCGAATGCCTAGCAACAACAAGCAGCAGCGCAAGCATCGAAACCGCCTTGCTTCCTATGGGCGATTATTTTATTTTTGTAGATGGTGCCTGGGGGGAAATGTGCGAATGGACAGTAGAGGTAACAGGTGGCGGAACACTTGCACCAATTGCTACTTCCAACCCAACAACCGATATCAACGAAGGAGAAAATACCTATACGGTTACTTTCACAATAGTAGGCGGCAGCGGCAGCTATATCATAAACGGCAATCCAGCAACATCCACCTTTGCCAGCGAACCAATTCCTTGTGGTACTGATTTTAGTTTTTCTATAACAGATGATGTTGGTACAGGAACGGTTACGGTAGAGGATGTTGCGCCTTGTGAAGCCGAAACTCCTATTACAACCACAACACCCGAAATTAATATTAATGATACAGATGATACCTACACCGTTACTTTTACGATTAGTGGTGGTAGTGGCACCTACATCGTAAGCGGCAACTCAACAACATCTACCTTTACCAGCGAACCAATTCCATGTGGTAACCCTTTTAGTTTTGTGGTAGTAGATGATGCAGGAACCAATATCGTTTTAGTGGAGGATGTTTCGCCTTGCCAAGAAAACTGCCCCCTATCAACCTCCAATAACCCAAGTATTTGCAACGGAGAAAGCACCACTTTAAGCGCAATAGGCGGTACTTCACAAATATGGAGTACCGATGAAATAAGTGCCGAAATTATTGTTACGCCTACTAGCACGACAACTTACTACGTAACTATCACCAACAACGATTTAGCCTGTAGTGTAGAAGATAGTATTACCGTAACCATCATAGGAGATTTGCAAGCAATAAGTTTAACAAACAA
>JAHDBT010000198.1:0-7363 GCA_020630215.1 Bacteroidota bacterium | reverse complement strand
ATGGTCAACAGAGGAGGAGGGGAGTAGTATTGTGGTCAATACAAGCGGCATTTACACCCTAACAGTAACAGATGCTAACGACTGTACAGGAACCGCATTTGCAACCGTAAGTACAAACACCCCTAGCGCAACACTAATGGGCGGCGGCACTATCTGCGACACTACGGGAGAAACCGCAACGGTAAGCATTTCTTTCACGGGAACACCTCCTTTTGAGTTCAGCTACAGCGATGGCACCACAACTTACAACGAAACCCAAACAGATAATAGTGACTACCTTATTAGCACGAGTACCGCAGGCAACTACAGCCTTAACAGCATCACCGACGCAAGCACTTGTACAGGCACAACAACAGGTACAGCAATAGTAGTGATTGATTGTGGTGATTGCCCCAGCATTAGCAGCACCCCTACAGGCGACCTCGAAATTTGTGAAGGAGATGCCCCCAGTTTTTCAAGCTACGAAACAGGTATTGAGTACACCGACCCTGAAGAAGTTGTTAGCGGTTTTACTTGGTATGTTGATGCGAGTCTTGCCACCGAATTAAGTCCTAGCGATTATGCTTATACGGGCGATGGTTGCGACGCACAAAGCATTGTAGTATATGTGGGCATGATGTGCAGTTTGCAAGAAAACCCAATACTAGCCGCAAGTGTCAATATACTCGTTTATCCTGATTTTGAGGAAGCACAATTACAAGCACAAATAGGGAATTGCGAACCTCCTACCTTAACCGCCCTATGCGAACATTACAGCCTAGATCCACAAGCAGACATCCCAGCAACTGTTGATGCAGGACAAAGCGGAATCGGTACTTGGATAATTAGCTACGATAACGGCAGCGGTTTTGATTGTTTGGAAGCCATTACCCAAACAGTAGCCTACAACTGTGGCACAACCAGCAACATAGATACAACAAGTGTAAACATTGTAAATAATGGAGACAATACTTTTCAAGTAAGCATTACCATTACTGGCGGAACAGGGAACTACATCGTTAATCCATTGGGTACTTTAGTAGGTGGGCAATTTATCTCCGAAACATTAAACTGTGGCGAAACCTACCTCTTTGAAATTACCGACGATGCCAATACCAACACCCTCAATGTTTCGGGAAGCCTGCCCCCCTGTTTACCCATTGCCCTTGACGACAACATTAGTCTATCCATAAATACCGTAGGCACCATTATCGCCTGCGACAACGACCTTTTAAACGGTGCAAGCATGAGCGATTGGCCTACCAGCAGCTTTAACGGAGGTACCATTAGCTACGATGATGCAACCTGCACTTTCACCTACACCCCCCCCACCGATTTTGAAGGCAGCGACAGCTTTACCTACACCCTAGAAAACGAAGCAGGTACTGCAAGCGCAACCGTTAACATTACTATTAACTGCGATACCAGTCCAAGCTTTACCATTGTTGGCGGATACCCTGATTTTTTATGCAACGATGCAACAGAAGGAAACAGCAGCTTAGATTTAAGCACCTTAGTAAGCTACAACGATGCCACACAATGGCAATGGTATGTAACCGACTACCCCGATGCCATCAACAACAACGACCTACTAGATGCCAGTCTCCTACCTCCTGGCGAATCCTACAATGTAGGCTTGACCCTCCTAGCAGCCCCTTGTTGGGAAGAACAAAACTACGAGCAGTTTTTCATTTTTATAGAGGATTGTGGTTGTGCAGAAATTGTAATAAATACGAGTAGCGAAGGCAGTTGTGGCGGTACTTTTGCAATAGGGTTTGCCGCAGGCACCGACGGCACAAGCGACTACCAATACTCGCTAGATGATGGCAATACTTGGAAATCAATTCCTGCTGTGGAAGAGGGACTGTTGCCACAAACCTATGAAGTACTTACACAAACCACCGACGAAGAATGCCAAGTAAGTCAACTCAAAGATATTTCTGCTGCCTTTACCACCCGCATCACCCCCGTACCCGCTGGCGGCGGAAACTACAACCTATACGCCTACTGCCTAGTTGCTGACACGGACAGTATTTGGGAAATCTGCGACCTTACCCAATACGATTTTAGATGGGAAACCGCCGAACAAAGCTCCTATATTTGCTGCGAGCACAATTATGAAGAAATGAAAGTCACCGTAACTCGCACCGACGATGGTTGCAAATCCATAGCTCGTTATCCAGATTTAAATCCTAGTTTCCCAACCGCCATACAAACCCCCAAACCTACAGCAGCAACACTAGGCATTCAATCCTTTTACAGCGCAAACGATAAGCAATTACACCTCCATTATTACCCTCCAAACACCAGTCAATTTTTGCAATTGCAGCTTGTTAATATTACCGGGCAATTGGTGGAGGAAGTGCAATTGGAGGCACAGGAATCTACGAGTGTTTCTTTACAGAATTATGCAACAGGGGTGTATTTATTGAGCTATAGGGTTGGGGAGGTTTTTGTTTTTGAGAAGGTGATTTTTTGGTAGCTGTTTTAGAGAGGTATGAAAAGTGTAAAGAGGGAGCATTTTGAGGTGAAAAAAACTAGTAATTATGTCTAAAACAATGCGCTCCCCTATTCGCAAGACAAAGCAAAATTCCTCCTTGGAGGGTGTCTTCCGACTTCAAGTTGGGTGCTATAAAAAGACATTATTTGTAACTAAATACTTGTGTAACAAACAGCAGCTCGAAGCATCTGTACATTATCATCTCCAGATGGAATGCAGCTTACCCGATCTACCAACAAGTATCTTAACAGATAGTCGAAGCACCTTATGTTAAGTACACAACATCCGATGGAAACAGCGTGTTAGCTACAAATTACGTCTATATCCCGCACCCAACTTGAAGTCGGAAAACAGAGGGGCGAGGGGAGGGTAAAAAAAACATTACCAAAAAAAACAAATACCATTTTACCCACAAACTCATTACAAAGGTGTTCTAAAACTATTAATTTGATTTATAGAAAAAAATATCCAATGTTTCTAAATTATCCTATATTATGAAAAACCTATTGTTTACTATTATTGTTATTATTTGTTTTATTTTTATGGAGGAAGTGAATGCCCAATGCACAGGCGTTGAGGTAGGAGATAGTTTGGCTTTGGTGGCTTTGTATGAAAGCTGTGGGGGAGTGAGCTGGACTTATGATGATGAAGATTACCATAATGGTATTTCTTATTCACCAACACCTAATTTAGGTAATACTTGGCTGCTAGGCGCTATAAGTACTTGGCATGGCATTGTACTTACTGCAGATGGGTGTAATATAAAAAAAATAATTTTTGAATAGAACGGGTTGACAGGTGATTTGCCATGGGAATTGGGCAACCTAAGTAATTTATTGGAGTTGTATTTGGCTCGTAATAGCCTTATGAGTGTGCCTGTAGAATTGGGCAATCTGAGTAATTTAGAAATGTTGTCTTTGTCTTTTAATAGCCTAACGAGTGTGCCTATAGAATTGGGCAACCTGAGTAATTTGGTTCGTTTGTCTTTGTCTGGAAATAGCCTAACGAGTGTGCCTGTAGAATTGGGTAACCTGAATAATTTAGAATGGTTGTATTTGTCTAATAATAGCCTAACGAGCGTGCCTATAGAATTGGGCAACCTGAGTAATTTGGTTCATTTGTCTTTTTCTCATAATAGCCTAACGAGTGTGCCTGTAGAGTTAGGCAACCTGAATAATTTATCTTGGTTGTATTTGGATAATAATAGCCTAATGAGTGTGCCTGTAGAATTGAGCAACCTGAGTAATTTATCTTGGTTGCATTTGTCTCATAATAGCTTTACGAGTATACCTGTAGAATTAGGCAACCTGAGTAATTTGTCTTGGTTGTCTTTGCGTTATAATAGTCTAACGAGTGTACCTGTAGAATTGGGGAACCTGAGTAATTTAGAATGGTTGCATTTGTCTTCTAATAGCCTAACGAGTGTGCCTGCCGAATTGGGCAACTTGAGTAATTTATCTAAGTTGTATTTGGATAATAATGAGTTGCCATGTCTTCCTATGGAGATACAAAATCTATGTAATAATATTTGGGACGATACCCCCAATCTTAGCAACAACCCCGGACTAACAACGTGGGATGATTTCTGCAACTTAGGAATAGGATTAGACTGTTCTGGATGTGCTATGGGTATTATTATTAGCAGCATCCCACCTCTTTGTAACACTTATGGAACTGCTACTGCAACACCTGTAGGAGGCACTCCACCTTATGCCTATTCATGGAATACAAGTCCTGCTCAGGCTAATTCAACTGTTGAGGGATTAGTAGTAGGCACTTACATTACAACCGTAACCGATGATAATGGTTGCTCTGTAACGGCCAGCATCGAACTACAAGACGAAGGCGTTCCTCCAACAGGCACTATAAGCCCAAATTGCACCAGCACCTCCACCTACGAAATAAGCCTCAACCTAGCAGGCGCAGGCACGTACAGTATCAACGATGGCAGCAATGCCCTAACAGGCTACACCGAAGGAGCACATGTATTAACCGGTTTTAATAACGGCCCTTACAACATCACCATCACCAACGAGTTAAACCCCGAATGCACCTTAGCACTCAACGGCACTTTCGACTGCACTTCTTGGGTTGGGGTAAACAATGCCCAATTCCCAACAAGCATCAACAGCCATTATAGCCTAAGCGATAAACAATTACAGGTAAATTTTACGCCCCAAAATACTAGTAATTCCTTAGCCGTACAAATCATTCATATAACAGGGCAGTTGATGGAAACAAGGCGTTTAGCACCGCATCAATCTGCTATTATTTCTTTGCGAGATTATCCTGCTGGGGTTTATTTGTTGGGGTATAGGCTTGGGGAGGATTACTTTTTTGAGAAGGTATTTTTGTGGTAAAAAAAGAAATCGTATATCTTTCTAAGTAAAAATGCACTTGGGTAAAAATGGAATACCTACTAGTATTTAACGTGAATTAGCGACCGCAAACAAAGGTAAATGCTTGATTTTGAGCAATTTCTAATATCAATAGTGATTGATGGTTAATGTGTTGTTGTTGTTAAATTTTGTAGCGGCGCAAAATCTTGCGCCGCTACAAAATTTAAAAGATAAGTAACTGATTAGCAACATAATTAAAGCATTAATATAATCTCAAGCTCACGTTATTTAAGCGATATACTATTTCTAATTTTCCAATAAAACTTAACTGTAAACATGTGAACGTATCATATTTTATTGATTTTGCTTAGTGTGATTTTTATTAAGAATTTATAAGTTATTCTACTATTATGAAAAAAATATTTTTATTTATTTGTTTGTTTATTTTTATGGAAGAAGCGAATGCCCAATGCACAGGTATTGCTGTAGAGGATAGTTTGGCTTTGGTGGCTTTGTATGAAAGCTGTGGGGGAACGGGCTGGACTTATGATGAGGAGGAATATTATGACTATGAAATTAGCAATCATCAGCCAACTCCTAATTTAGGTAATACTTGGCTAGTAGGAAATGTAAGTACTTGGCATGGCATTGTATTGACCGAAGATGGATGCAATGTGCAAAAAATATTCCTTGATGCGAATGGATTAATAGGTAATTTGCCATCAGAATTGAGCAACCTAAATAATTTGTTTGTATATAGAGCATAATAGTCTAGCAAGTATTCCTGCTGAATTTGGCAACCTGAGTAATTTAGAAACGTTGAAGTTAAGTAATAATAACCTAGCAAGTATCCCTGCTGAAATGGGCAACCTGAGTAATTTACAGTGGTTGGATTTGTCGTGGAATAATTTAACGACCATCCCTGCTGAAATGAGTAGTTTGAGCAATTTATCTACTTTGAATTTAGAGAATAATAGTCTAGCAAATATTCCTGCTGAAATGGGGAATCTGAGCAATCTGTCTTTTTTAAATTTGGGTTATAATAATCTAACAAGTATTCCTGCTGAATGGAGTAACCTGAGTAATTTACACTTTTTAGGTTTAGGGCATAATAATCTAACGAGCGTACCTGCTGAATTGGGCAACCTGAGTAATTTAGAGGGGTTGGCTTTGCATAGTAATAGCCTAACAAGTATTCCTGTAGAATTGGGTAATCTAAGCAATTTGGAATTGTTGTTTTTGGGGAATAATAACCTAACGAGTATCCCTGTAGAATTGGCTAACTTAAATAATTTAACGGAGTTGCATTTGAATCACAATGAACTTGAATGCCTTCCTCTGGAGATGCAAAATTTGTGTGCTAATAATTGGCAATCTATACCCAATCTTATCAACAATCCAGGACTAACAACTTGGGAGGATTTTTGTAATGAGGGAATAGGTTTAGGCTGTCCTACATGCATTATAAACATTGGTATTATCAGCATTCCACCTATTTGTAACACTTATGGAACTGCTACGGTAACACTTGGAGGAGGCACACCTCCTTATACCTATTTATGGGATACAAGTCCAGCACAAACTACTGCAACTGCTGAGAATTTAGTAGCAGGCACTTACACCATAACCGTAACCGATGCTACTAATTGTACCGCCACATCCAGCATTGAACTACAAGATGAAGGCCTTCCATCAATAGGTCCGGTAAGCCCCAATTGCACCAGCACCAACACCTACGAAATAAGCCTCGACCTAGCAGGCGCAGGTACCTACAGCATCAACAATGGCAGCAATACCCTAACAGGCTATACCGCAGGAGAACACCTACTAACAGGTTTCATCAATGGTCCCTACGTCATCACCATCACCAACGAGTTAAACCCCGAGTGCAGCTTAACACTCAACGGCACTTTCGATTGCACTTCGTGGGTTGGGGTAAACAATGCCCAACTTCCAACAAGTATCAACAGTCATTTCCGCCTAAGCGATAAACAATTACAGGTAAATTTCACGCCCCAAAATACTAGTAATTCCTTAGCCGTACAAATCATTCATATAACAGGGCAGTTGATGGAAACAAGGCGTTTAGCACCGCATCAATCTGCTATTATTTCTTTGCGAGGTTATCCTGCTGGGGTTTATTTGTTGGGGTATAGGCTTGGGGAAACCTATTTTTATGAGAAGGTGTTAGTTTGGTAAGTGTTTATTAGCGCACAAAAAAAACGTAGCTTCCTACTGTTAGCATCACAGGTTATATAAATTACTGGATTACACCAATTTTTAATTTTTTACAAGCGTCAAAATCTTCCCCTTCAAACTGCAAAGGAAAGGGGAAAAAAATCCGTGCTATCCTTAAATCCGTATAATCCGTGATTCAGACGATGAGAAGGTGTTGTTTTGGTAAGTGTTTTATAGATATAAAAATGTAAATATATAAAGGTGTACTATATTTTATTAATTTTGCTTGGTGGAAATTTTATTGAGAAATGTTCCTAAATTACCCTACTGTTATGAGAAAGTTATTTTTGTTTTTTATTTGTTTTGT
>JAHDBT010000197.1 GCA_020630215.1 Bacteroidota bacterium | reverse complement strand
AAGTGCAAAAGATCAAGTAGAAATGACGGATTTATTTTTTATGCGTTACTTAGCAGTAACAGTAAGGATAAAAAATCCGTCAATATAAAAACTGACAGCGTAGCGTTCTGACCGCTGACAGCAAGCGTAGCGAACGATCTGACTACTAAAAAAAACGTCAGCAGGAAAACTGACAGCGCAGCGTTCTGACAATGAGCGCCAGCGAATGGTCTGACCACTGACCACTGACCAATAAAAAAAAATTATTTCAACAATAAACAGGATATCAATGTACAAAATTATTGCTCCGCTTTTTATTATATTACTCTTTGTTTTGGAAATGCAAACAACGCAGGCACAAGGCATTCGTAAATACAGCAACGAGTTCTTATCATTAGGGGTAGGGGCGAAGGCATTGGGGATGGGCAATGCACAGGTTGCCTCCACCACCGATGTTTACAGCGGCTATTGGAATCCAGCGGGATTAACCCATGTTAAAAACCTACAAGTAGCAGCCATGCACGCCGAATGGTTTGCAGGCATTGCTAAATATGATTATATATCGGTAGCCATGCCACTCAACAGCAACAACCGCAGCGTAGGCTTATCGGCTATTCGTTTGGGGGTAGATGATATACCTAATACCCTCCAAATTGTAGATCCCGATGGCAATATCAACTACGATAATATTACCACTTTCTCCGCCGCAGATTACGCATTTTTGTTATCCTATGCTCAAAAAATAAACAAGTTTAGAGTAGGGGCAAATGTAAAAATTGTGCACCGCAGAGTTGGGAAATTTGCTACCGCTTGGGGTTTTGGTTTGGATGTAGGCGCAAAGTATGCGGTTAATAAAAACCTAATGTTAGGCTTAACCATTAAAGACCTTACTACAACCATCAATTCGTGGTCGTTTAACTTTACCGATGAAGAAAAGGAAATCCTAGCTTTAACCGATAATGTAATTCCTGTTAACTCCACTGAACTAACGGGGCAACGGGCCATTTTAGGAGCTGCCTACAAAATGGAGTTTGGCGAAAAAATAGGACTCCTAGCAGAACTAGACCTCGATTTTACCTTCGACGGCAAAAGAAATGTCCTTATCAAAAGCGATTTTATGAGCATCGACCCACACTTGGGCTTAGAGCTTAACTACGACCGTTTTGTGTTTTTACGTGCTGGATTTAACAACATTCAACAATACACCAGCAATACGGATGATAGCACGATTACCAGCATTCAACCAAATATTGGCCTCGGATTAAAAATCAAAGAAATTCGGATTGATTATGCGTTTACAGGACTTAACCGCTTGTCGGATGGCATTTACTCGCACGTATTTTCTTTGCTCATTAATTTCCGTAAAAACGCTAATAACAATAGCGAAGCGCAATAAAACAATTTAACCGTAAAGCAATACAACAATTTAACAATAAAGCAACTTAACCTGATAAAGTTTTATGAAAAAAGTAACTATTTGGCTCCTCCTTGTTTTGCTAATAACAGCAGTAACTACCAACTCAAAAGCGCAAACTACTTATAATAACGAATGGATTGATTATTCTAAGACTTATTACAAAGTTAAAGTCATTCATGATGCATTGCACCGAATTCCCGCTAGTGTATTAAGCGATAACGGATTGAATGTTGCAGGCGAAGATTTAGTGATGTATTACCTAGGAGAAGAAGTGCCTATTTACGTAACTAATAGTGGCATGTTAGGTGCCAATGATTATATAGAATTTTATGGCGAAAATAGAAACCACGAATTCGATACGCAATTATACGGGGAGGCCGAGTGGCAACTAAACCCTTATAGAAGCTCTTTTAGCGATGAGGCTATTTATTTTTTAACAGTTAAAACAGGGGCTAATAATTTGCGCTTCCAAAATACAGACAGTACCCTGCCTGCAAGCCTGCCTAGTGCCGAGCCTTTTTTCTTTTACACATCAGGACATTATAATAAAAACAGCTTTTTTGGTGGCATTCCTTATCGTACCTTGGGAGGGGTAAATAATTTTTATCCTACTTTTTATCAAGGAGAAGGATATACAGGGGTAGCTATTGCCGAAGGGCAAAATACGGATTATCGGTTAGTAACAAAAGCCGCTTATCCTAATGCCGGGAATGCGCAGGTAGAAACAAAAGTAGTAGGAATTTCGGATGATTTTTTAGACTTTAACGACCATCACCTGCTAGTAAAAGTTAACAATATTAACAAGGTAGATACCATCTATGAAGGCTACAATACCCTTGATATAGAATTTGAATTAACGATTGATGAACTAGACGATTCGCTCACGTTTATTAATTATACTTCCTTAAACGACCTTGGCGCAAACTCCGATAAAAACTCGGTGGTATATACACAAATAACCTATCCTCGTTATTTTGATTTTGGCAACCAACCAAAATTTCACTTTACCATTCCTAACGATGGCGATAAATACTTAGAAATAGAAAATTTTAATGGAAGTGTAGCTCCCATTTTATATGATGTAACCAACAATTTAAGAATCGAACCAGTGTATGAAAATAGTACCTACAAGGTGTTTCTTCCACAAATAGGGACTGCCCCAAAACGCAAACTGGTGTTTTATAATACCGATTTTATTTGCAACCATTTATGTGCTTATCCCGGTTGCGAGATTGACCTATGCGGCTTGTTAGAAGTATCGGCAATATCTTCGGTAGATTTTATTGATTATACCACTAGCGAAAATCAAGGAGATTACCTTATTATTACACACCCTCGTTTAATGCAAGGAGATACCAATCAGGTAGAACGTTATAAGCAATATAGAAGCAGCAGCGAAGGAGGAGATTATACGGTTGCAGTTTCGGATGTTACCCAACTCTACGACCAATACACTTATGGTATAGCAACACATCCCCTGGCCATCCGAAATTATATGAACCAAGCGGTAGATATTTGGTCAATTACACCCGGCTATGCTTTGCTATTGGGTAAATCTATTGAATACAACCGAGTAGGAACCAACCCTATGGAGTACGAAGAAAATTTGGTGCCTACTTATGGACATCGTGCCTCCGATACACAACTGCTATGCCGAAACGATTCTACTTATACACCACAAGTTGCAGTAGGACGTATCCCTGCACGTCAGCCCTATCAAGTAAGCGATTATTTAGATAAAATTATGGTATACGAGGCGTATCAAGATTGTACGCCAGAAGAACGTTTATGGCTAAAAGATGCGGTGCACTTAGCAGGAGGAAATGACCTAGATGAAGCCGACCGCTTTTTTGCAAGCTTAAATAAATACAAAGACATTTACGAAGAACCCCTTTATGCAGGTAATGTATTGTATACGTACACAAAGGCACAACAAGAAATTGTAGATTTTGTAGACCTTGACGAACTGATTAACAATGGACTTGGGGTGATTAATTTTGTAGGACATGCCAGCGGCGAGTATTGGGCGGTTGATTTAGGATTGCCTAGCGAGTATGAAAACAAAGATAAATATCCGTTCATCTTTTCTAGTTCGTGCTTTGTTGGAAATATCCACAATATATCTGAAGATGTGATTATGTCGGAGGAATATGTTTTGGAAAAAGAAAGAGGCTCGATTGGTTTTCTATCTTCCGTATCCTTTGGCTTTCCAACACAAATGGATATTTTTATAGAAGATTTGTACGACCGATTTTGCAAAAAGAATTATGGACAATCTATAGCCTACTGCATTAAAGAAAGTATGAAGGAGTTTGAAATGGCAGATAGTGAAGATAAAAATATACGGTATGTAACCCAAACTTTTGCCCTAGCAGCCGACCCCGCCTTGGTATTACACTCTTGGGATAAACCCGAATATTATGTAGACCAAAACGCTATGTATTTTACACCACAGCAACTTACTACTAACCTCGACTCGTTTGCCGTAAATATTATTGTATACAATTTAGGGCAAGCCGTAGAAGATTCGATTACCGTACATGCTACCCGAAACTATCCTGATGGAAGTGTTGAAACCAAAAGTGAACGCTTTTTATCGCCTGCGTATATTGATACCCTCACCATGTACTTGCAAACAAACAATGGTATTGCAGAGGTAGCAGGGGATAACTTTATAGAAATAAGCATTGATGCTGATAATGATTTTGAAGAGGATTGCGAAGATAATAATGTAACCTCCGCAAACACCTTTATTTTTTCAGACTTACTGGTGCCAATTCATCCTTGCAATTTTTCTATTGTATGTAACCCAGATGTTACCCTCGCAGCTTCAACAGGGCAACCCATCCTTCCATCCTTATCTTATAAAATGGAAATTGATACCAGCGAAACATTCGAGAACCCTATTGCCCAAAATGTACTGAACAGTTTATCAGGGGTAATAGAGTGGAATCCAGATATTGCCTTTGAAAACGAAACCGTTTATTATTGGCGTACCAGCCAGTTAGTGCCTAGTAGCGAAGCTTTTAACTGGCAAAACAGTTCCTTTGTTTTTTTAGAAGAAGATTGTACCCCAGGATGGAATCAATCGCATTATTACCAATACCAACAAGACGGCTTTAACCAACTTTATCTTGATGATACTCGCTTTTTTGAATACTACGGTATCGAAAATCAAATAGATGTAAGCACCTCTAATGCTGCTTATGAGGATATTAAAGTGGTGCTAAATATTAGTAGCGAATTGGCTACACAAACTTGCTTAAAAGATTTTGGCTGTAGCGATGGGGGAATTGCCGTATTAGCATTTAAACCTGCCACGCTTTTAGACCCTATTACCTCCGAATCAATTAACGGTCTTACAGGCTGCGAAGGAAGAGGAACCTACGGAAATATACAATGTGGTTTAGGGACTAAATATGGCTTTGAGTATCATACAGGTACACAAGAACAAGTAGATGCTTGTCTCAATTTTGTGCATAATGTAATTCCCGATGGATACTATGTATTGGTATATGGTATTTTTGAACATCGACTTAGTACAACCGATGAAACAGAACCTATTTATGACGACCTGCCAGTAATGGAAGACTTTTTTGCTCAAATAGGCGCACCAAACATGATGGATACAATTGGCACGCGTCCGTTTATTGTTTTTGGGCGTAAAGGAATATCTAGTTATGAGGCAACTGTTAATATGCCATCAACAACGAATCCGCAAACCATTAATTCTGAAATCTTCATAGAAGGAAAAAGTGGAATTGGCGATTTAACCTCTACCTTAATTGGACCTGCCAAAAAATGGCATACTTTAAAATGGGAAGCCAATAGTTTAGAAAGTGAAGCTTTTGATGAAGATATTTTTGATATAGATATATATGGCGTAACCTTAGATAAAGAAGAGGAATGGCTATTTAATACCCTGGAGGATAATAATTTTGATTTAACAAGTATTGATGCCAACCAATATCCTTACCTGCGTTTAAACGCCTCGCTTATAGATTCGAGCAGCTATACCCCCGCACAATTGCAATATTGGCGAGTGCAACACGATATGGTAGGCGAATTGGCCATTAATAGAAACAAGCATTTTGTGTTTTATAACGATACCATTCAGGAAGGAGAGGAGGTACACCTAGAGTTTGCCGTTACCAATGTTACGCCTGTAGCTATGGACAGCCTAATGGTTAATTTTGTTATTATAGATAACAACAATGTGCCTGTTGTAAATGTTAATCAGATGTATGCACCCGTACTAGGAAATACAACCAACATTATTACCTTTGATTATAATAGCGAAAACCTAGTAGGCGATAATCTTTTATTAGTAGAAATTAATCCTAATCAACACCAACTAGAAAAACAACGATTTAACAATGTACTGCTATTGCCTTTCCATGTTACTACCGATGGAATTAATCCAGTAGTAGATGTTACTTTTGATGGACGACATATTTTAGATGGCGATATTATTTCTGCTAAACCTGAAATTAGCATTAAAGCAAAGGATGAAAATATATACTTACCACTTAACGACCCCAACGATTTTAACATCACCCTAAAATATCCCGATGGTTCGGGGCAAGCAGATTGGCTAATTGATGTAAACGATAACAACCTAGTGCAATTTACCCCAGCCAATAATTCGGAGGCGGCTGGCGGACAAAACGAAGCAAAATTGGTATTTAACCCAACCCTCGATATAGACGGAACGTACCAACTAATAGTAAGCGCAGCAGATAGAAGTGGCAACGAATTTGCACATAGTGGTAAAACCTACCAAATTAATTTTCAAGTGTATAATACGCCTATGATTTCTAATTTGCTCAATTACCCAAATCCATTTACCAGCAATACCCGTTTTATATTTACCCTTACAGGAACAGAAATACCCCAGTATTTCAAAATTCAAATCATGACCATATCAGGCAAAGTAGTACGGGAAATTACTCAAGCAGAACTAGGAAGCATACACATTGGCGAAAATATGACCGACTATGCATGGGATGGTACCGACGAATTTGGAAACCCTTTGGCAAATGGCTTGTACCTATACCGAGTTGTATCGAGACTTAATGGCGATAAACTCGACCATTTTGATAATAAACCCGTTGACGACCTGTTTAAAAAAGGAATAGGCAAGATGTACTTGATGCGCTAAGTTACTAATGTAACCAGTTAAAAAAAGTTTTAATGAACACAAAAAATAGAATCGTTTTACTAATAGTAGGTATTGCTATTAATAGTCTTTTAATGCTCGCCACACAACAAGTGCAAGCACAAGACTCTACCCGTTATTTTAATGAGTGGATTAATTACAGCCAAACCTACTATAAAATAAAAGTAGTGAAAGATGGTTTGTACCGCATTCCTAAAACACTGATAGAGGAAAATGGACTGACATTAAATAGTAATGCCTATAAGCTTTATCATAAAGGAGAAGAAGTGCCTATTTATGTAAGCAATAGCGGAACACTAGAAAATAACGATTATATTGAGTTTTACGGCGAGAAGAACGACGGAGAGTTTGATACACAACTGTATTGGTACGAAGCACATCAACCTACTAAGGAGATAAGCTTGTTTACCGATACTGCTACCTACTACCTTACTTCCGAAAATGGACCTCTAACTAACCGTTTTCAACCAACCGAAAACAACCTAGCAGGCGCGCCAACAGCCGAAACACATTTTGTACATACCAATAGGGTAATAACCGCCAACCAACACTACGGAGGCACGCCATTTAGAATAGGAGGGGTAAATAATAATTTTGCCGATTTTGAGGAAGGCGAAGGCTTTTTAAGCTCGTCTATTACCATAGGTACCGAACTACAACGGTTTGTATCTACCAGAGGATTATATACGGGACCTGGAAGCTTTGATGCAATTTTTAATACCAAAGTAGCTTCTACCTCCAACGAGTTGGCCGTTAGTCCCGACCATCACCTCCAAATTTTGATAAACGATAATTTACACCTCGATACGCTTTATGAAGGCTATCAATTTAATAAACACAACTTTACCATTCCCCTAGCACAATTAGGAGATAGTGTAACCAGTGTTAAGGTTAAATCCTTAGATGATATATCGTCGGTAAATACCAATGCCATATCCTATGTGAGCATTACGTATCCGCACAATTACGATTTTGAAAATCGAAAAGATTTTAAGTTTACCATTGATAATACCAGCGATAAATACCTAGAAATTACCAACTTTGACGGCGGTTCCATACCCCTTTTATACGACCTTACCAATTATTTACGCATAGAACCCGTAGTAGAAAATAACACCTACAAATTCCACTTAACCGCCATGCCCGATAATGGGGCTACCAGAGAATTATTTATCGTAAATAGTACCGCAACTACTTCTTTTTTACCAACCGTAAAAATAGTAGACCAACTGGAAACTATTAATTTTACCGACTTCTCGAACCTCGCCCAACAGGGCAACTACATCATGCTTTCGCATCCTAAATTAATGGAAGGAGGCGTAAACCAAGTAAGCCGATACAAGCAGCATCGAGAAAGCGAACTAGGAGGAAATTACCAAGTAACCGTAATTAACATAGAAGAATTATACGACCAATTTGCTTGGGGAATTAGGAAACACCCCCTATCGGTACGTATATTTTTAAAATATGCCATCGAAAATTGGAGTGTCGCTCCTGAGTATGTTTTACTGCTCGGAAAATCGGTGAACTACGTAGAAGCCTATCCGCCATCAACAAGTGATGCTACCCGTTTTGAAAACTGCCTCATCCCAACTTATGGCGTAACACCCTCGGATGAAATGTTGGTAGTATCGCAAAAATACGTATGGTCGCCACAATTAGCCATAGGACGGGTGCCTGCTAAAACGCCCCAACAAGTACGTATTTATTTAGATAAAATAATAGAACACGATTTTAACAGATTAAACCCAGGCTGTACCAGAGAAGAACGGGCATGGATGAAGGATGCCTTGCATCTTGCAGGTGGCTCGGATTTAGACGAATCGCTACAGTTTTTAGAATACTTAAAAAACTATGAAGATATTTATGAAGATAGCATTTTTGCAGGTAGGGTAGTTGCTACCTATAACCGCCTAACCGAGGAAGTAATAGAAACCATTGATGTAGGCGAATTTATTAATAATGGATTGGCTGTTATTAATTTTGTAGGACACTCTTCGGGCGAGTACTGGGATTTGGATATTCAAAGCCCCGAAGATTATGAAAACTATGGACGTTATCCTTTTATTATTACGGGCTCTTGTTGGTTAGGAGATATTCATACGTTTCGCTACAACGACGAAGGGGAAGTAGTGGTAACAATGCCCGAAGAATACCTCTTTGCCGATAGCCTAGGAGCCATTGGATTTTTAGCAACAGCATCTATTGGTTTTCCTAATTTTTTAGACATTTACGGTACTGGATTATATAATAATTTTTGCAAATTGAACTATAATGAACCTATCGGAAAGTCCATTAAAGAAAATGTGAATGCTATTTTTTTAGACGATCCTGCTAGGAATGGAACTAAAATTACCTCGCAAGAGTACACCCTAGCTGGCGACCCCGCCCTCATCATCAACTCTTTTGAGCAAGCCGAATTAATTGTAGAAGCATCTGATGTGTCTTTTACTCCGCCACAAATAACCGCCGATTTAGATTCGTTTGCCATCAATATTGTGGTAACCAATTTAGGACGTGCTGTATCTAACCAAATGGTGGTAAATGTAGAACAAACTTTTCCTGATGGAAGCATAGAAAACATAACAAGCCAAGCCATTAATACGCCTATTTATGCCGATACCATCACCCTATATATAGCTATGGGCGACCCTACAAACGTAGCTGGCGAACACCAATTTACCGTTACCGTAGATTACAATGATGAGGTAGCAGAAAATTGCGAAGATAATAACAGCGTATCGCTAACCAACTTTGTGTTTTCCGATTTAATTGTGCCAATAGCTCCTTGTAATTTTGCCATTGTTGGGCAGAGCAATATTACCCTTTCGGCATCTACAGGGCAGCCTATTTTAGCTGCGTATAATTATAAAATGGAAATTGATACTAGCGAATTATTTGTCAGTCCCCTAGCGCAAACAAACATTAATAGTGTGGGAGGGGTTATACAATGGAAACCCGATTTAGACTGGCAAAACGAAACGGTTTATTATTGGCGCGCTGCTAGAGAAGAGGCCGATAGTACCCGCTGGAGAGGCAGTTCTTTTGTGTATATTACAGATGCGCCTACGGGCTGGAATCAGTCGCATTATTTTCAGATTGATAAAAATCAATACGAGCAAATTGTTTTAGATAGTTTAGGCAGAGATTTGGTGTTTGCCGACCAGGTGAATAAAATTAGAGCAACTACCGAATATGCTAATAGCAATGGGCATCGGTTGTTTGTTAATGATTTAGAACTATCAGTAGGCACCTGTATTGATGGAGCAACCTGTAGGGGAGGATTGGCTTTTGCCCTGTTTAAACCTGGTTTTATTATCGAAACCGTGCCTTCTATCCGTTTAACAGGCATTGGCTGTAATGGCGTAGGTACTTACAATAACATACATTGTGTAGGTAGCGAACTGTATCGTTTTGAGTTTAATACCAATACTACGGAACAACTAGAAGCCCTGAGCAATTTTTTAGATAACGAAATTCCTGATGGCTACTATGTTTTGGCCTATGGCGTAAAAGAACATCGCCTAAACAACCTGCCCGAACCCTACCAAACAAGCGTGCAAAACTTTTTTACAGGCATGGGCATTAACAATATGGCCGATGCCGATACAATTAGTCCTTTCCTAGCACTAGGGCGTTACAACATCCCCGATTACGACTATGAAATGATAGTAGCACCCGATACGCTAAGTGAAATAGAAATAACCCATCTTATTGATAGTAAGGCGATTACTGGCAAGGTAAAATCAACACCTGTAGGACCTGCTACCAATTGGGAACAAGTAAGCTGGGATTTTATTGATGTAGAAACGCCTATACAAGACCAACTAAATATTAAAGTATATGGCGTAGGAGAATTTGCCGAGCAAGAATTGTTAAGTTTTGATAATGCTACTTTAACAGGCAACCTCGATATTAGCAGCATTAGTGCTACACAACATCCTTTTATACGCCTAGAAGCACAGTTGAGCGATAGCATTTATTTTACCCCTGCACAATTTGGAAATTGGCGTACTTTATTTACTCGTGCGCCAGAAGCAGCCCTCAACCAGCAAAACTTTTTTAGCTTTACCGATACGCTAAAAGAAGGGGAAACCATTGCCTTACAAATGGCCGTAACCAATCCCGAAGCAACCGATATGGACAGCCTACTTGTTGCCTATACCATTATTGATGCCAACAATGTAAGCCACGAAATAACAATGCCTGCACAAGCGCCAATTGCAGCAGGCGAAACCATTATTACCAACTTTAATTACAGCAGCTTGGGTTTTACAGGTAATAATATATTGGTGGTAAACATTAACCCCAATCAAACCCAAGCCGAAAAATACAATTTTAACAACTTAATGTACTTGCCTTTTCACGTAGTAGGCGATAAGTTAAATCCATTAATAGATGTAACTTTTGATGGGCGACGTATTTTAGATGGAGATATTATTTCGGCTAAACCCAATATTTTGGTAAGCATAAAAGATGAAAATCGCTACTTAAGTTTAAACGATACCAGCGATTTTTACCTAGCCCTAAAATACCCCGATGAATACGACGACCCCATTTTTGAAACGCCTATTGCTTTTAGCAGTCCCTATGTAAACTTTACCCCACCTTCTGCTTCCGAAACAGCAGCAGGCAATAATAAAGCACAGATAGAAATAAATCCTGAGTTTTTAGCCGATGGTACTTATGCACTCGTAGTACGTGCTAAAGATAAAACGGGGAATAACTTTGCAAAAGAAGCCTACGAAATTAGCTTTAAGGTATATGTAAATACCATGATTTCTAACTTGCTCAATTACCCCAATCCATTTACAAGCCAAACAAAATTTGTATTTACGCTAACAGGTTCCGAAATTCCAGAATATTGCAAAATACAAATTATGACCATCTCAGGAAAAGTAGTACGAGAAATTACACAAGCAGAACTAGGAACTTTACATATTGGTAATAACATAACCGATTATGTATGGGATGGCACTGACCAGTTTGGAAATCCCCTAGCCAATGGCTTGTATTTATACCGAGTTATTACCCGCATGAACGGACAAGCAATTGACCATTTTGATACCAATATGGACAAGTACTTTAAAAACAACCTGGGGAAAATGTATTTAATGCGCTAGGAGATAGATAAGCAGGTCTAATAACGGGACGAGATAAAAAAGGCTAAAGGTGCAACGCACAGATATTATTGTTACGATTAACAATAGAATTTGTGTGTTGCACCTTTGAATGTTTTGATAGATTATTGGCTACAATAAATGCCAACGAATTGCACCTAAGTAACGTTTAAAAAATAAATCCGACAATTTGTACGTAGAGGTTTTGTGC
>JAHDBT010000196.1 GCA_020630215.1 Bacteroidota bacterium | reverse complement strand
CCTTGAAAAATATAATTAAATTTCTTGGTGGACTTTATTTTTTTCATTTCACTTAGCAGCTGTTATCGTGTAGATTTTGTTACTATGTCCTATTATTTTTGCAGCGAGGCTTCTATGCTCTTTGGACTGTGTTTGGCTTGTGGAATGAGAAACCCAATGTACATAGAATTGTGTGGGAATATTTGCTTTTATTGAAGACTATAAGTATCTTTGTTATAAATCTAAATTTACTTATGACATTAAATACAAAACTCAAAAAAAAGACAGGTGCTACTTTCACTCCCCCCAAATTAGCGGATTTTATTTCGGATAAAATATTAACTTATTTAGAGAGGGGAGAGTCTAAAATAAAGGTTTTGGATCCTGCATGTGGCGAAGGTGCTTTACTTTCTTCTATTTCCGCTAAATTACAACTAAAGAATATTAATTTTGAGTTAGTTGGCTTTGATGCAAATAAAGATTTTTTAGAAATTGCTGAAGACAATTTAGCTTCATTTGCCTTGATGGGAAATTTATCTCTTAATCAAGCAGATTTTTTAAAAGAAATTAAACCTGAAAAAAAACAACCTTCCCTTTTTAAAGAGTTTAATAATAAAGAATTTATTAATAATACTATTGATGTAATAATAGCCAATCCTCCATATGTCCGTACTCAAATTTTAGGTACTGAATATGCACAAGAAATAGCAAAGAAATTTAACTTAAAGGGAAGAGTGGATTTATATTACCCTTTTTTATTGGGAATGACTTATGCTCTTAAAGCAGGAGGCTTAGTTGGGGTTATCACCTCAAATCGCTATCTTTCAACTAAAAGTGGCATTAGCATCAGGAAATTCTTGGAAGAGAATTTTGAAATTCTAGAAATTATAGATTTAGGGGATACAAAACTGTTTGACGCAGCAGTTTTGCCAGCTATTTTCATAGGACGAAAAAAAGCGAATGGAAGTAAAACTTCTCAAACAAAGTTTACAAAAATTTATGAAGAATTGAATGGTTATGAAGGCAAATTCAAACCCCTTCCATCTATTGAGGATGTACTTTTAAACTCAGCAGATGGCTTTTTTATTGTAAAAGGTAAAAAATACAAAAAAACTTCTGGAGTAATTAAATATATTAATTCTAAAGAATATTCTTGGGCTTTACTTAATAAGGAAGAAAATGAATGGATTGAGAGAATACATGCTGCATCTAATTGTACAATACAAAACTTATTTAAAGTAAGAGTTGGAATTAAAACAACTGCAGATAAGGTTTTTATTAGAGAGGATTGGGAAGCTTTAGACGTTGAACCAGAAGAAACTTTGTTGAGGGATTTAATTTCCCAAGAAAATATTGAACCTTGGGAAATTTCAACAGATAAAAAACTAAGAGCTTTGTATCCTCATTTATCTGTTAACGGAAAAAAGGAAACCATTAAACTTGAAGCTTATCCAAATGCTAAAAAATATTTTGAAGAACATAAAGAACGTTTAAGCAGTAGGAAATATTTGATTGACGCAGGTAGGAATTGGTTTGAAATGTGGGTTCCTCAAAACCCCGATTTTTGGACAAAACCTAAGCTAGTTTTTCCTGATATAAGCACATACCCTAGATTTTACTTTGATGAAAGTGGGAAGATTGTTAATGGAAATTGTTATTGGATTGTAGCACAGAAACCTGGCGACATTGATTTGTTGTTATTAATTCAAGGCATTTCAAATACCTTATTGATGACAAAATATCATGAGTTAATGTTTAATAATAAACTTTATTCTGGAAGAAGAAGATATTTTTCTCAGTTCGTTGAAAAATACCCTATTCCCGATATTAATAGTAAAACATCTAAAGACATTATTGATATTGTAAAACAGTTAAATTCTCCTTTAGTTAATCAAAAAGAAAAACTAATTAAAGAACTTGAAATAGCTGTAGCAACTTCTTTTGGAGTTGCACCTGTTTTTTCTTTAGATTAATCAAAGTAATTTTTTGGTAAAGGGATTTGAATTTTTTTATTTAACCCTTTTCCTTCAAATTTAGGAAATCGCCCAAAAAAATCTCGACCATTTGTTAAAATTAAATTGGTAACTTTTACGGTTTCATCCTCTATAACAGCACTAAAAATAGCGTATCTAACATCACAATGACGTACACTTATGTCATTTATTTTTTCCATATCTAGAGCATTTTCACTATCTGGGGAAACCAAGCCCAAATCTATTGTGGGTGATGTTTGAAGTTTTACTTCTAGGAGTTGGTTTCTAATATCAGGGAACTGACCATTATCTTGACATGAATAAAACCCTAATGCTTCACAAACTAATTTGTGTAATCCTGCTCCTCTATTCCTTTCTTGGTCACTTCCTGGGTCTGGGAATGTTTTCCCAACGATTAATTTTAACTTTTCATAAATAGTACTAATTGGAAGAATTTTGCCTTCTATGGGCAATGCTATTGGGCTGGTGTCTTCTAAATTAGTTTTTTCATCTCCACAAAGTTTGGCAATATATGGAGTGTCTTCTTCGCTTACAAGTTGATGAGTATCAGTTACATTTTTTAAACTAGCTTGGTATTTTTGTGTAAGTTTACCAGTTGTGTCAAGTGGTGCCAAATCACTTCCTGATACTACTTTGATTTTTGTAATAATATCATTTTTATCTACACGCACAAGGACATATCTTCTGGAAGAGTCTAAATCCTCATTCCAAACTTGTAAATTATTGGATTTTTGTGTGTATATATCAAATTTTTGCCCAGTAAATCTAGGTTGTGTTTTCTTAAAGGATTTAGGAATGGAATACCCCAAAGCGTTGCATATTTCAGTTTTTACAGTTTTTGATCTTGTTCGTAGTTTTAGCCCTTGTAAAGAAATACCAGTGATTTTAGAATTTAACAGTTCTTCAAGTTCTTCACTTGTTAGCCATAGTTGTTTATCTCCAACTGCTATTTCGTCATATATGGTAAGTTGAGATTCTGCTATATTCTTGACTTTGTTTATTGCCTTATTAAGATTTTGGCTCATTCCTCTGTTTTTAAAAGTTGATAAGAATCTATTTTTAATGCTGAGGAAATTTTGCACAGATTAATTACCGCTATATTCCGTTCACCTCTTTCTACAGAACCAATATAGGTTCTATCAAGGTCACATGCAAAAGCAAGTTTTTCTTGAGAAAGTCCACTTTCTAATCTAAAAAAGCGAATTCGCTTTCCTATTTTATTTAAAATAATTTGCTCTTCTGGTGTATATGAGTTCCTCATTTAATTTTTCTTGCAAAGATATTAAATTGATGACTATAAGACTACGGACTATAAGTATCATTCTAAAAGGTGGCCGAAAAAACAGCGTGTGCGATAGCACTTGCCGTTTTGAGGGTGGGCAGCTTTAAATCATATAAAACTTATACAGAAATATAAACACTCTTAAATCACACATTCAATTATAATACACTCAAACTTTTCCCAAATATACAAAAAAACACATCCAACCAAAACCCTACTCCCTAACTCTCCTCCCCACCCAAACCAAAAATATAATCACCAAACAAGGCACCCAAATCCAAATAAACTCTGATGTCATTACTCGCACACCCCATTCACTAAAAAACCGAGAAATACTTAATGGCGAAACTTGTATGGGACGGAATGGGAAGAAAAAACGTTCGGCAGATACGGGGGCAAAAAAGGCACAACCTAAACCGCCATTCGTCATGGCATCTAGGAGGGCGTGGGAGAAGGTGACGGTGCTGAAGTAGAGCATGTAAGTCCACCATTTGGGAGAGCACCATTTTTTATCGGCAAAGAATAGGAAGGCTACTAGGAAACCTAGTAATAAGGAGAAGGTGATGGAATGGGTAAAGCCACGATGTCCCCACATACTGTGGTAGCTGATGCCAAACTTAAAGGCAATGACATCGGCATCGGGAATGGCGGCGCATACTAGGGTGAGTAACCAAAATTTAACGGGTTGTTTTTTACCTGTAAATAGTTTTCCTAGGGCTATTCCCGCTATTGCGTGGGCAAAGGCTGATGGCATATGGTTTTGTTTTTTAGTAGTCCGTGACCAGTAGCCAGTTTTCAGTAATATGCTGGCGATTTTTTAATGGCAAATTTTGAGTTTGAGTATCAATTTTTATTCTTGTATTTCTTAGTGGTTTGTCATTTAATGGGAACGTATGTTTTGTGATGAAAGGCAAGCCAGGAGACTTGAAACCCAGACGGCGTTAATCACCCTATAAGGAAAACTATTGCAACAACATCCTCAACTCACTCAATCCCAAGTAGCGGGAAGTGGTCATTTCGTAAGCGGTTAGGCCTGCGGGAAGTGTAATCTCAAAATTCAGTTTTTTATTGGAGCAACGACGTGGCTTTGTGGTTCTGATGCTTAGGTTTGCGCCAAAATGTTTTAGGAGTACTACTTCGTCATAGCAGTAGTACATTACGGCTAGGTGCAATGGCGTAAATCCATAATTATCTTGTGCGTTAATATCGGCATTGGCTTTTACCAATTGTTGTACTACATAAGCATTGGTATCTCTTCCGCCTAAACAGGTATGGTGTAAAGCGGTATATCCGTTTTTATCTTTCAGCGAAACATCGGCATTGTTGGCGATTAACTTTTCAATTAGTTCGTGTCTGGCATAATACGATGCTAAATGTAAAGACGATTGCATTAGCTCTCCGCTTCGACTATTTATATCCGCACCGCTTGCTATCAGCATATCCGCAATAGCATGTAAGTTGGCTATTTCTTTTCGTCCGTTTCTGTCTAAAGCGGCAAAGGCGGTGTGTAATAAGTCGTATCCGTTAAATTGCTTGTTGCAATCGAAGCCTGCTTCTAAATGGAGTTTTACATATTTGTCCATCCAACTTATGCAGGAGGTGTAAAAAGTGGCTTCGGTAAATCCGATGCCTTTTTCTACTAGGTAATCGGCTACGGGTTCCCGCTTTCCCTCAATGGCATAAAGTAATACAGAATGTCCTCGACTGTCTTTTTCGTCAATGAAGGCATTGCCGCTTGTTAATTCACTCATTAATTTTTCGGTAGGTACGTGGTCTTTGATTGCTTGTATGATGCTGTACATATTATTTTTTGTAGAAGGTATTTTTGTAGAAAGTAGCAGGTATCTTTTAGGCTTATAACCATTAGCAATAAAACTCATCTAACACAAATATTAGCATTAAGGCTTTGGGTGGTGCGACCCTGCTGGGGTAGGCTGTTCAAAATTGCCCTACAATTATGCGATCATTTTGGGCTTATTGATACCTTTTAATCTTGCTAGTTTTTTAAATATACTTGTTTCTTTTTGTTAAGAAAAGCCCTAGTAGTTGTTCGTACTAAATTGCACAAAAAAATAGCAATTCGGAGCAAACTGTACTTGACATCTCCAGATGGCAAGCCCCTAAGTCGTTGATTTACAGACTGATTGCTGCTCGGCAGTTCGCTACTAGCATCATAGTTCTGGCTTCTGCTTTGAATCTGGAGATTCAAAGTACAGGTACCTTGAACAACATTTAGCCAGTATGCTACTGCTTTTTTCTTTGAAAAAGGATATGCTTTAAAAAGCAGCTATCTTAAAAAAAGCAACGCAACTTTTTTATGAGATTTTGAACAGCCTACCCTGCTGGAGTCGGCTGTGCCTTTTCCTTATTTTTAGCTAACATAATTTGACCACGCTGTGGTCAGGCAAACCCTAAAAAATTTGGGCAGCCTTGTGAGAAAATCACCTAGAAGAAACTAAATCCCCACAAACTAAAAAGCATCCAAGCTACTAACAAAAGGAGACGAAGAGACCCCAAAAAAACTCCGTGAAACTAAGTGAAAAACTCCGTGCAACTCAGTGGGACCCCAAAAAAAATCTACTTCAAGCCATAAAACTTCTTCCGCTGCGAGCTTAAATAATTATTGCCTAGTACCTTTCTCAACAATCGAGAAGTACCTTCAATATCTAGTAATTCGGGGTAGGTTTCTTCGCCAAATTTTAGGAAGGTGGCTTTGTCTATTTTGTGTTTTCTAAAAATTTCGCTGTCGTCGGCATTGTTGCTGCTGCTAACGGAGCGAGGGGTTTCTTTTTCTTTGCTTAACCATCCTAAATAATCATCTGCTAAACGCAATACATAATCCCATTTATCGTAAAAGCTTTGCACGAGGCCTAAATCCTGATGGGCATCCTCTAAAATGCATAATTGGATGGTCTTTTCCTCAACTGTTGGCGCAGCGTTAGCAATTTTAATATTAGGATACAATTTACCATAAGCCCCCTCATAAACCAACTCGTTTAATGTAGAACCTACCCATATATACTGATGCATTTCGGGAAACAAGGTGTACATTAATTCATTAAGTAGAATGCTTAAAGTAGCGGTTACTTTGGCTATATCAAAACTCTCGTCGGCATCAATAACGAGTACGGCTATGCGTCCTAATTGGTAGGCACGAACAGGTACCTCGTTGGGGCGTACGGTGGTGTAGGTGTGGTCGTTACGTTGTAGGCTAATGCCTGTTAAAAAGGTGAAATAGCCTTTGGTCATTACCTCAAAATTACCTTCGCATAAGGCTAAATGCACATCGTCAGTAGGGTTTTTACGGTGACTTTCGGTTAATGGTTTGGCAATATTTTTTAGGTTAATTTCAATGTCGGGGCGGTAGGTGATGCTAGGATCTGGCGAACGGTGATTGACCCGTAGTTTGTAATTAAACCTATCGAAACCTCGCACATTGTAGGGCTTGCCATTAAAGGCGTGAGTTTGTTCGGGTAAGTAGTTTTGGAATACCAAATCGTTAGAAATGATTTTTAATACATTTCGGGCTTGGTCTACTACCTCCACATTTTTTAAATATACTAGGTTGATATTATCCTTGATGCGTGGCTGTAATTTAAATTGCGTTACTTTTTTATAGGTGTTTGCATTTTTATCGAACTCGTAAGCCGAACGGATGCTGAGGTAATTGGAACTCACAATATCAATTCCAAATGCTAGGCGGAATAACTCGTGTAACTCGTGCTTTACAAATACGGCATTGGGGTTTATCCAATTCAACTCTTCCAATATTTCAGATTCCGATAATTCTTGGTGTACCATGCGCTCTAGCAAAGTGCGAGCGACTTCAAAACGGCTTATCATTTTTTTGGCTGATAAGGCGTATAAAGGCGTGCGAGAAAAATACTCTACATTATCAATTAAATAATCTCGCAATAAATACGGTGGGCTAATAACATGTACAAAAGCCATATCTGTAGCAAAGCTTTCCCATTTTTTAAGGGCGGTAATTACATTGTATTCATTATCTCTTGCTAGTATAAATGTTTTATCTCTTTGTGGCATTAAAAAGTTAACCGTATCGTAATTTACCTCGTTTACCCCTTTGTATTTTAGCGTGCGAGCATGTACGGGTTTTTCTCGCAGACTGCCTTTACTATTGTCCATTTCTTCGAGGTACTCGTAGTAGGGTAATTCGTCTTGTCCTACCATCGTAATATTGGCAATGCGTTCTCTACGAGCTAGTAAAGTTAATGCGGCTTCGGCCCCTAAATACTTTTCGATATAACCACTTAGTAACTGACTTTGGAATAGCTGTGTGCCTTCCAATTTCCAGAAAATGGCAAAGGAACTTTGGGGCGGTCGGCGTTCCATTCGTATTTCTTTGAGGTCGCTTTTTACATCTAAATTACGCATTACCGACGATTGCAGTGCTTCTCGATAATTAGATAAAACGATGCTTTGCAGGCTGCCTAATTTGCTGCGTAATATATTTAAGAGGATGTTATTTGTAGTTAGGGTTTCGGTAAATATTTCTTCGCCATTGAGGTACAAAATAGTTTTTAAATGCGAAAACCATTCGTGGTCGGTAATATCTTTTTCGAGCATATCTTCTGCCGAACTCACAATAATGCGAGAAGATAAATCGACATCTTTGGTGCGACTAAAAATTTGTACTTGCCAAAATTCTCGGTTGGTAGTTAAATTGTGGAACCAATTGCTTATCCAATTTACAATCAATTCGTGGTAGTTAGAGTTGTCGTAGCAGCGTTGTGGGGTAAGTACCAAAATATTTTCGCCATCCATTAAGCGGCGTAAAAATACACTGAATAGGAGGGGCGCAACATTGTCAATAATTACATCATCAATCAGCATATCGTTGCGCTTTTTAAGGCGTTCGAGGATGTGGTAATCGTTCATGCTGAGTTTGTAACCTGCGTTAACCAGGTTTTGCGCTTCTATTACTTGTATGGTTGTGGGCGAGTGTGCTTCGTGTGTGCGAGATTTATAATGCCAAGCCAATAGCAATTTTTCCGACCAAACTTTTTGGTATTCTTCCCATAGGTTGTAGTAATCTTGCGGCACTTGGGTTTGTTTTACCACTGCTGCTTTTGTTTCTTCTACATGCTGTTCTACACTAGGGTGTTTTAAGTACCAATGAATTTCGAGCGATACTAAAAGGGATAAAGAAATGAAGGATGGGATATGTGGCCAACCTAAACTAAAATACCAATTAATTACTACGGCTATCAATATAATGGTAAACACTACACTCAAAACAATGCTAAAATAACGGAAAAATAAATTAGGAAACGCCCACTCTTTTCTAAGTACTACATTGCCTTTTCCATCTAATTTATAAGCCAAAGAAAAACGTGGAATTGGATTTTCTTGTTTTTCCTGCGTATCAACTTCTGCTGCTTTAATAGCACTCGAATCCTCCTGGTTGTCTTTCTTTTTTTCCTTTTTACCAAACAGCTTACTTACTTCGTTCACCGTCATTTTGGTAGTTGCAAACATGCCTGCAACCACTAATCCGTACATCACCTCTACATAGTCGCCAAAGGATTGTTGTAAATCCAACAAGGCTTCCATAACAAATTGTAGCATCGGATTACTACCTACGTAATTGGCAGATTTCAGATACACATATACCGCTATTAACACGTATATAATTGCCACAATAGGGTTCCAATATTGCTTATACCGTTCCCCTACTCTTCGATTTGCTAAATACAAAATCAAAAAGACAGAAGCTGCACTAATGAGTACAAATAACAATATATAGGGTAAACTCATAAATTCTCTTTCTTTTAGCAGTCAGTAGTCAGATCGTTCGCTGCGCTCGCTGTCAGCGGTCAGTTTAGATGTTGATGTAATTGTTTGTTTTTGGGGGATGTTAACAAGCCATAGGCTTGAGTACCGTTTGGCTCAAGCGGCACGCTTGACCCTGCGTTCCTTTTTTTTGTAAAAAAAAGAACGCCCGGTCCAGTCTCCAGACTGGAGCGTTATGTTTTTGAAGCCTGTGGCTTCCATAATTGAAATTTGCCCCCCAAATATCTTAGAACTAGTAAATTTTAAATATCTCCCCTTTTGTCAGCAGATAAAAACCATATATCAAAAATTAAAAATTTCCATTTCTAAATGATATTACTTTTCTCATAAATCCTATCTCTTCCAAAATTGATGGTAGAAACGATTCTGGTGTAGGGCGATTTAACCTCATAAGGTGTATTTTCTATTACGCCTACGTTTTTGTTTTCTTTTAGTTTTGGGCTAATAAAACTTGCTGGTGCGTACAACAAGTTTTCGTGAATGGGCAGTTCTACTTTGGGTTCGGGTAATTCGTCGTTAAAGTTACTGCTCATACTTTGCTCGTTGGCTTTAAAAATGTGCAGCACTTTACGGGCCATTTCCTTGTGTTCGCTTAGTTGACGGCGGTGATAATCAATTAGTAAATTATTTTCACTTTGTTGGTCATAAACATTGTGGGCTTTTTCATAGTTTTGGCGCACAATGCTGAGTTCGCATAAGGATTTGAGGTATTTTTTTTGTCGTTCAAACTCATCGTAAATATTGGTTCGTGCGGCTCTTGCACGGTCGTATACATGCAGTAGTATTTTATCAATGCCTGCTTTAAAATGTCTTCTCGATAAAAACAGGGCTAGTAAACTTAACAAAGTAGCAAACAATAATACGCCTGCATAATACAGGGCATATACGTTAAAAGAACTTTGGTTTAACACCAATTCTACATCTACAAAAGGAATTACGATTAGTAAAATGGCTAAAAATACCATTAATACAATTTCGTTTTTACTAGGGCGGCTAAACAGTTTTTGTCGCATTTCCGATTCGCTTTCGCCTCGCACCTCGTCCCAATTTTGCGTATAGCTTTTGGAAATAAAATCGTGTTCTACTTGTTCTTGTAAATTGTTTTTGGTGCGTTTTAATTCTTCTACCTTGTGTTCAATATCTTTTTCTTCGTATACCTCTTCTACCGATTTTTTTCGATTGCTTTGGTCAATACAGTTTTGCATTTTTTTGCGGGCTTGTATCCCGTATTCTTCTAGGTTTTTTTTCACGTTTTTATTCCAATCGTTCCAACGTACTAGGTCGCCATTGTAGCGCAAAATACTCATATCTAATAGTTGCGGTTGCGATTTATCTAGCGATTGTGAACAGGCGCAGTTATCGTTGTTTTTGGCGGCTAATTGTACGGGGGGAGGATTTTGTAGGCGGTTGGTAAATCGTTTTTCTACGTTGTGCAACTGCTCAAAATAATTGTAGGATAACTGTTGTATTTCCTTTTCTTGTAAATCAATGGTTACAAAATAGTTTTTATTTCCTAGGCTCTTAATAATATCTTCTTCCTCTACAATTAAACTCAATAAAATAGCCAGTTTAATTAAATATTGTTGCAGCATATTTTCGTGCGAATACTGCACGGGGAAACGCAACAAGCGAAAGGTTTCCATATTATCATCCGAAAAAATACCGAGGTGTTCGGCAATGCAACTGTGCAGGGTTTCGGAAGGGAGGAAATTGTTGTAGCGCGAAGGATCGTTTTTGGTATTTTCTAACCGCTTAAAAAATTCGTTTTTAATGGCTTCAATTAAATCTTTATCTACATAGTTAATATCTCTAGCGGTAGTGTATTGGTCGAAATCAATATTGGCAGGATTGAGGTACTGCTTAATTTTGTGATGAATTTCTCCAATGGCTTCTAGCACTCGTTCTTGCACTTCGATGGGTAAACGCTCAAAACCTACGTTTACAATGGTACTGCTATCTAAGTTAATTTTTGCTCGCCAAATATGGTCGAGCGATTTGATTTGTTCTTCGCTAATAAAAAAGCGGTCGTTGTTTCTAATAAAACCTTTGGTATCTAACTCCCAACTATCTCTGTATACGTTGCTCACCTGAATTGCGGGTATTGCTTCATCCTCGTTTACTTGGTCAACTGCAACAATAAATACTTCGGCAGGTGTTACGGTGAGCCATTTATTGGCTAAAAACTGTTTGCGAATCAATAGCATCTGCGCCGAAAGAGAATCGCTATAAGGGGAATAGGCGTTGGCATCAATCGCAGCTAAAAACACTACTTGGTATTTGGTAAATGCTGCTCGTTCTAAGGCTCGCCGTACTTGCATTGCGGCACTTTCTATTCTTTGTTGTAATCCGCCTGTTGCATCAAAAATAAGGTGTAGCTCTCCCTGTTTTTGTAAAGGATACAAAAAAGGTTCTGCTAAAGCCATACTCGGAATACCTGGATGTAGATTGATAACAAATGTAATCATAGAGGTAACGGGTTAATTGTTGAATTGCTGAACGGCTTGATTGTTAATTGCTGAACGGCTTGGTTGTTGAATGGCAACTTTTCACCTGTTCTTGCAATTGAGAATAAAAGTACTCATTTAAAGGCTACTAAACAATTGCTTCAATTATTAAATGATAGCTTATTCGTTTAAGTTCCGAAATTTATAGTTTTAATTGCAATTATCAAATTTACAGGCAGCAAATATACTTAGTAATCGCAAAAAAACAATTATTTAAACTCTATTAGTGCTATTCATGGATATTTTATGCAAAATAGGTAGGAAAGTTTTTATCGAAATGTGTGTAGCGAAGCAATAAAAGGAAGGAGTGTATCTGCTATTTACTATAAAGCAAAAAAAAATCGCATCAATGACCAAAAGGGGGAATGTCATTATGCGATTTTTTTTT
>JAHDBT010000761.1 GCA_020630215.1 Bacteroidota bacterium | reverse complement strand
CAAGCCGATTTACAAGCAGGAACTACCACTTGCAAAACCTTGGTACAACATTATATTGCTCAAATACAAGCCAAGCAAAACCTAAATGTTTTTTTAGAAGTTTTTGCCGACGAAGCCCTACAAAAAGCCGAAGCCTTAGATGCTAAATTGGCCAATGGCGAAACCCTAGGTCGTTTATTTGGTTTGGTAATCGGCATTAAAGATGTAATTTGCTACAAGGGACATAAGATTACCGCCGCCTCAAAAATCCTAGCAGGTTTCGAGTCCCTATTTTCTGCAACCGCCGTAGAACGCATTGTAACCGAGGATGCCATTATAATAGGACGCATTAACTGCGACGAATTTGCAATGGGTTCGACCAACGAAAACTCCGCTTATGGCAATGTATTAAATGCCTACGATACCACCAAAGTACCAGGCGGTTCATCGGGCGGTTCGGCAGTAGCGGTGCAGGCAGGTTTGTGTCATGCCGCACTAGGCAGCGATACGGGCGGTTCGGTAAGACAACCCGCTTCGTTTTGTAATGTAATAGGCGTAAAACCCACTTACGGACGCATTTCTCGCCACGGATTAATCGCCTATGCTTCCTCTTTCGACCAAATTGGAACGCTCACCAACAGTATGGAAGATGCCGCTTTATTACTAGAAATTATGGCTGGCAACGATGCTTTTGATAGCACTTGTTCTAGCAAAGAAGTGCCGAGTTATAGCAGTCAATTACAAGTAGAAAACAAAACTAAAAAAAGAAAAGTAGCCGTATTTAAAGAAGCCCTACATCACCCAGGATTAGATGCCGAAATTGCCGAACAGCTACAACAATTGTTAGCAAAATTACAAGCACAAGGACACGAGGTAACAACCGTGGATTTTCCTTATTTAAAACACCTCGTACCCACTTATTACATCCTCACAACTGCTGAAGCATCGTCTAATTTAGCCCGTTACGATGGCATTCATTTTGGCTACCGCAATGCCGAAGCCAAAAACATGGAACATACTTATAAGTTAAGTCGGACAGAAGGATTTGGGAAGGAAGTAAAACGCCGCATTATGTTGGGCACATTTGTATTAAGCGCAGGGTATTACGATGCTTACTACGGCAAAGCCCAAAAAGCCCGCCGATTGATTAGCAACACCACCGAATCCATTTTTAAAAACTACGATTTTATCCTCAGTCCAACCACGCCAACAACCGCTTTTGCCATTGGCGACAAAGCCTATCAAGATCCCATCGCAATGTACTTGGCAGATATTTTTACCGTACAAGCCAACCTAGCAGGCGTACCCGCCGTTTCGCTTCCACTATTTAAACACAGCAACGGAATGCCCTTTGGCTGCCAATTAATGGCCAATAAATTTGCCGAAGAGGATTTGTTGTGTTTTGCGGCAGATTTAATGAATGACAAGTAAAATTTAATTGAAAAGAAACAAACTCAAAAACATAAAAAAAACGCTCCATAAATAATTATGGAGCGTTTTAAAATGAATCGTATTATATTCTTTTTAATACTAATAAGACGAGCTATCCTACTTCAAAAGTAATTTTTAAATTAACTCTAAATTCGGTTACCTTACTTCCTTTAACAGCAACACTTTGACTTTGCACATACGCCGAACGAATATTGTTGACCGACTTCGATGCTTTTTTAATTGCCTTTTGGGTAGCGTCTTCCCAACTTTTTTCTGAGTTGGATAAAATTTCGATTACTTTTAAAACAGCCATGATTTTTAATATTTTAGGTTCTACAAAAAATAAGATAATTAATGAAGAGTGTAGTGTATTAGGTGGATAAAATAGGCATGTTTCCAATTTTAAATAAACACGTAGCGACAAGTATTAATTAAATTTGGCATACCCCTTAACCGTTATATAACAAATAGCAGGCCAGTTTTTTACTT
>JAHDBT010000195.1:2873-12006 GCA_020630215.1 Bacteroidota bacterium | reverse complement strand
TGTGTTCAATGTGATTCTGACGCAGGTACGTTCCCAGGACAGTAAATAAGAAGGGTTAGATTTTCCTGAAAAAATCAAATTTTTACTTTTAAAATGGAGCGTGTGCAAGTTTTTATTCGTAAGCTTGCACACCTCCTTCCTTAAAAATAAAAATGCAATTCTCATTAATTGGGATAGCTTACTTAACTATTTTTTTCAGTTAGTACAAAACATTATCCCGCTTATCCTTACGAAACTGCTCTCTCTTTTTCCAATTTTAAGTGGGATTATGGGGGCAAATTAATTGAAATTTAAGTAATTTATCCTTTGACTTTAGTAAACTATTTGAAAATCGAAAAGAGATTTTCAAAATCCTTTAAAAATTAATATACATGAGAAATAAATTAATTAAAAAAGCCCCCTTCTTATTACTGGTCTTATTGACCTTGGTATTTGGAAGTACTGCTTTACAAGCACAGCCTTGTAACTATGCAGTTCCCGATGCAGGGGGAAGTATTGATGTCACTTCATGGGCATTTAATACTACACCCGGATATGTACAGGGTTTCGCCTTAACTGATATGACTGGCTACCAAGCTGGTAGTTTAGTATCTTTTACAGGAGTTACGCCAGGTACTTATACGGTATACGCCATTAATCATAATGCAGCCGAGTTACCATTTGTGTGTACGGGCTGCCCTGGCGCAAATGCGGGTGCTACGATTACTGCGCTTACAGATTTAACAATTGCCGACTTACAATTTTTGAGCGATAATGCTCCGCAAAATCCCGCACCTAATAATACTGGTCCGTTTTGTGTAAATATTGCAAGTCGTTCTATAGAGGTATGTAGTGATAGCGATATAAGTGGCGCACAAGTTTGTGATGGTACAGACGTTGTGATGCTACAAGCTTCTATCGGTACTTACAACTCTTCTGCTGGCTATGTACAAACGTATGTAGCTTTTGATGGAACAGGCAACTTTATTGCCGAATCCGCAACTGCGGTATTTACAGGTTTAGCACAAGGCACCTATGATGTATATGCAGTAAACTATGATAGTGCTGACTATGTTGGAGGTATTACAGGTTTAACTTTAGCTTCTTTACAAGCTGATACGGTAGACCCAAGCCTTTGTATGGATGTATCAGCAGCTTCTATTGCTGTGGAGGTAATTGATTGTACAGTTGTTTCTGTAACGGATGTATGTCTTTGCGATACAGATACAGACAACGATGTTATCGTTCAGGTATCTACGCCTGGTTCTTTTAATAACACCGCAGACCATACGCAAACTTACATTATTACAGATGCTTCAGGTATGATTTTAGCCGTTGATGCGAATGGTACTTTCGACCCTGTTGCTTTAAGTTTAGCCGATGGCTCTTACAACTTATATGCTTTAAACTATGCAAATGCAGATGCAGCAGCAATAATGGCATTGTATGCTACTGGTTTAAACATTGATGGCTTAACAACTAACACAGATGCAATGGGTAATTCTACTGGCGCAGAATGCTACCAGATTTTAGGACCTGTTGTAGCAACAGTAAACATAGTTACTGGTTGTGATTGTGGACCTATTGTTTATGTGCCAGATGTATGTTTATGTGATACAGACTTAATGAACGATGTTATCATCATTACTTCTGCTCCTGGTTCTTTTAACAACACTGTAGACCATACACAAACCTACATCTTAACAGATGCAACAGGTGAAATTTTAGCCGTTGACCCAACGGGTACTTTCGACCCTGCTGCTTTAGCTTTGGCTGATGGTGCTTACACCGTACATGCTTTAAACTATGCTAATGCAGATGCAGCAGCAATAATGGCATTATATGCTACTGGTTTAAACATTAGTGGCTTAAACACTAGTATTGACGCAATGGGTAATTCTACTGGGGCATTGTGCTACCAAATTTTATCTACCCCTGCTAGTGTAAACACGGTTGCTGGTTGTGATTGTGGACCTATTGTTTACATCCCTGATGTATGCTTATGTGATACTGACTTAATGAATGATGTTATCATTATTACTTCTGCTCCTGGTTCTTTTAACAATACTGTAGACCATACACAAACCTACATCTTAACAGATGCAACAGGTGAAATTTTAGCCGTTGACCCAACGGGTACTTTCGACCCTGCTGCTTTAGCTTTGGCTGATGGTGCTTACACCGTACATGCTTTAAACTATGCTAATGCAGATGCAGCAGCAATAATGGCATTATATGCTACTGGTTTAAACATTAGTGGTTTAAACACTAGTATTGATGCAATGGGCAATTCTACTGGTGCATTATGCTACCAAATTTTATCTACCCCTGCTAGTGTTAATACACTTGCTGGTTGCGATTGTGTAGGACCTTGTACCGCTAACTCGGGCGATATTCCTCAAATTGAATTCTGTGAAGGACAAGATCCTGCTACTGTAGAGAGCTTACCTTATGTAGGTGATTTCTGGGATGGCGTTGATACAGATGGTATTTTCGACCCACAATTTAATGGACCTTACGGACCTCCTCCTTCTCCATTAGCTGATTACTCTTACACCTATGTACTAACCAACGATGACCCAGGTGGTACAACAGGTAGTACTATTTTAGAAGGCCCTGATGCAACTGCTGCATTTGGCTTTACTGCTTTAGCTCCTGGTGTATACCGTGTATATGCTATTGTATGGCGAAGTGCTGGTGGCGTTACCGTACAAAATAGTGGCGGCGGCGCATTAGCCGTAGGCGACGATGTAGAAGCTGCAATGGTTTCTGACGGTTCAGGTTGTATTGATATTACCTTTGCGTATGTTACCGTATTACCAGCTCCTGCTATTGCTGCTTCAAGTTATACTTGTGCAACTGATGGTACAGGTGGCGAAGTTACTTTAACAGGTTTAGCAGCGTTTACTTTCTATACGGTAACTGGTTTAGGTGCTGCAGACGGTACGTACCCTGCCGACCCATCTGGTAACGTAGTAGTTCCTGGTGTGGTAAGTGGTTCTTATTCTATAACGGTTACTGACCAAGCTAACGGTTGCCCATCTAATGCAGTGACAGTTGACGTTGCTTGCGACGGCCAAATTGGCGACTTAGTTTGGGATGATGCAGATAGCGACGGAACGAACAATGGTGGTACAGAATCAGGCATTTCTGGTGTTACCGTTAACTTAACTTGGTATGGCCCTGACGGCGTATTAGGTGGTGGTGATGATGTTGTTTATACAACAATGACAGACCTTAATGGCAACTATTTATTTACTGGCTTACCATTAGGCGAATATCAAGTAGATGTAGTAGGTGCTCCTGGTACACAAACTGGCGACCCTGATGGCACTTTAGATGATTCTTCTGTAGTTACATTAGGTGTTGGTACGGAAATTAATTTAGACCAAGACTTCGGTTACCAATCTTGTACCGTAGCAATTACCTTAGACCCAATTCCTGATAACGAAGTATGTTCGGGCGAATTAATTCGCCTAGATGTATTAGTAGAAGATGCAGGGGTTGCTCAAGCGGGCGTTGCTTATACTTGGGTAGCTATGGATGGCGCAACAATGGTTGCGAATGGTGCAGATATGACTAGCGGTGCAGGCACAGCTAGTATTCAAGATAGCCAATTTAACGCTACTGCGGCTGCTATTACTATTACATATACCGTAACTAGTGGATGTGGTTCTGCTACACAAGACTTTATTGTTTATCCAAACCCAACTGTTGATTTAGTAACTAGCGACTTTAATGGATTTGGTATTGATTGTAATGGTGAATCAACAGGTTCTATTACAGCAATGATGGTGAACGGAACTGGTCCTTATGATTACTTATGGAGTAATGGTGCTACCACAGCAACTATTACTGGTGTACCTGCTGGTAACTACAGTGTTACAGTTAGTGATATGGGTAATGGCGGTTGTCCTGCCATTGCAAATGTATCGCTTAACCAAGCTTCAGCATTATCTTGTGATAACCTTAATGTAATGAACGAAACTTGTGCAGGTGATGCAGATGGTAGTGCAGAAATCTTACCTACTGGTGGTGTTGCCCCTTATACTTTCGCATGGTCTAATGGTGGTACTACAGCTGCAATTACAGGTTTAGCTGCAGGTACTTACGATTTAACCGTTACAGACGCAAATGGTTGTGAGTGTACAACTAGTGCAACTGTAAATGCAGGTGGTAGTGCTGGTGATCCATTATTTGGTTTCGATGTAGAAACCTTTGAAGGAGACAATGGTGGTATTAACACTTACTACTATAATACTGTAGTAATGACGGTTTGGGGTGGTACACCTCCTTACATATTTGAATGGGATAAAACAGGCTATGTTCGTACAACAGTAGTTTACGAATTAGTAGATACAGATGGTGATGGCGTACCTGATACACCTGGTGCAACATTAACAGTTATTTATTCTGATGCTTCAGAATGGACGGTAACCGTATCGGATGATAATGCTTGTGGCGACCCAACCGAAATACTTGAATTCAGTAACAATGATCTGAATATGGGTAACATGAACGATATCTTAGATATTGATAGCTATACGACTACCTCTGATACAGGTGGTGGAAATGGTAGCTTTGAACTGAATATTACAGGTGGTGGACCTGCCTGTGGTTCTTATACTTATGAAGTATATTTCCAAGATGGTACCCTAGTTGATAGTGGTGCTGTTTCGGGTAGTGTGCTTAACCAAAACGACCTAGTTAGCGGTTGGTATACTACGTACATTTACTGTACGGGTACAGATGAAACAACCATTGGCTGGTACTGGATTGAACCAGAACGTCGTGGTAGAGGTAAAATTGGTGGTGCTAGTATGCAAATGTATCCTAACCCATTTAGCGATGTTACCAACATTGAGTTTAATATAGCTCAACCTGGTAATGTTACTATTGATGTATTCTCTATTGATGGTAAATTAGTACGCAACTTATACAACGATGTAGTACAAGAAAACGTAGATTATAAAGTTCCTTTTGATGGACGCAACTTACCTAACGGTATGTACATGGTGAAATTATTAACTAGTAATGGCGATGTTTATACAGAAAAATTAATTCTGAATAAAAACGAACCAAAACCAGAACCTAGTCCTTCGCCAGAACCTGCTCCAGCTCCTTCGCCAGAACCTAGACCATAATAGGTTTTGAACAACCGAAGAACTTTATTTAATAATTTAAGCTGACATAAAAAATAGTCCCGTTAGCACATTTTAAAGTGAGTTAACGGGGCTTTTCTATAGATAGTCATAGATGATTTCAACATATAAATTTTAATTACTTTCAGTAAAAAATAATTGAGAATAGTACGCGCTCAAAATAAAAAAAACATGAAAAAAAATATAAAACAAATTTTAATAAATAGTGCTTGTTTGCTATTGTTATTAGCCAGTACATATACAGCTCATGCAGAATGCCCAGCACCCGGTGCTCCCGAAACAGCAAGTTTTTGCTACGATAATGGAGATGGTGCTACGCCTGTAGTGCTTTATTCTTTTTGCCCTGATGCAGGAGCAACAGGAACTGTATGTTTTACACAAGGCTTCTTTGAAGATGGCTTTGATGGACTAGCGGTTTTTTCTGGTACTACTGGCGATCCTGCACTTGACCCACAAATTGGTGGTGGAACAGGCGATGTTGCTGGGCAATGTTTCGTTTCTGCCGCTCCTGGCGAATGTGTTACATTAGCCGTTATTGCTGATAATATTGGTAGTTGTACAGATGGCAATTTTGGCGTACCAACAGATGGTGCAAATGTAGAAGCAGGATGTATGCCTGGGTGTACTAATCCTTGTGCTGATAATTATGAGCCTTTAGCAGATTTGGATGATGGCAGTTGTACAGGAGTGATTGTTTGTAATGCAGATCCTTGTTTAGGTGATGTAGAGGTATTTAATGAAACCACTTGTGTTTGTGATGTAACAGACCCACAAGTACTAGGTTGTACCGACCCATGTTCAACTAACTATAATCCTTTAGCAAATTGTGATGACGGAAATTGTTTATTTGATATTCCAACTTGTGCTACTTTTCCTGATGTTGGACCTGCATGTTATGCTAGTTCTACAGTAGTAGACGCACCTACAGAGGCTTGTGCAGGTAGTCCATTTGATGTATTAATTGATGTAGTAGCTTCTCATCCTAATTATGACCACAATGTATTTATTGAAGACTTAACCAATGGTGGTGATATAGCTGGTCCAGTTAATGGATTTGGTGGTAATACAACTACTACTAATACCGTAACAATAACTAATGATAGCTGCGACCCAATTGAAGTAGAATTAGGGGTACGTATTGAATGCTTTGGAGGTGGTTTAGTTGACCAGTACTCAATTGGTATCGTAACCGTTTACCCAGCTCCATACACCGCAGTAGAATTAAGCCTTCCTGATTGTGCAGGTGCTGTTGGTATGGTAGAAATACAAGCAATAGATGGTAGTGTTTGTGATATGGGACCTGCCGGTACCGCAGGTACAATAGGTTGTGTTACCAATCCTCCAGCATCTGTTCCTGGAGAAATAAACTATACTTTTGGCCCTTATTTTCCAGGACTTTGTGAAATTCCTGCCTTTACTAACGGACCAACTCCTATTGATTGTGAGGTTTGTGCTTGTCCTACCGAATTAGGATATGTAGACCCAATGGAAGAACTTTGTGGTCCTGCTTCTCCTACTTTACCCGACTTAGCTGCATTAGTAGATATTCCTGCTGCTGCTACTTTAGTTTGGGATGTTGACCCAATAGTTCCACTCGACCCACAAGGTTGTGACCCTGAAGTGGTAACCTATACAGGTACAATTACTTGTACGATTGATGGAGCTATTGTATATACACCTGTAGTGCACACTTTAACTGTTTACCCAACTTTAACTATAGAAACGGTTGACCCTGCCTGCGATGCCGCAACAACAGGTATGGCTACTTTATTAGCTGCTGACTTAACGCCTTGTGAAGTACAAATGGGTATAGCTGGTATGGATGATGCTTGTCCTGCAGTTGCTGTAGATGGCGATTTAACGTGGGACTTTTCGCCAACCTTTGGTGCTAATATTTGCTCTGGTGCTTTAGATGGAAATATAACAATTCCTTGTACACAAACTGGCGGTTGTGATAATTTTCCCTCAGCTGGAGCTTCTTGTTATGCAAGCTCAACCGTAGTTGCATTGCCTACAGAAGCTTGCGCCGATGCTCCATTTGATGTTGTAATAGATGTACAAGCAAGTAACCCAGATTTTGATCATAATGTATTTATTGAAGATTTAACCAATAGTGGTGATTTGGCTGGCCCTGAAAATGGGTTTGGTGGCAATACAACTACTACTAATGTAGTAACTTTAACTAATGAAACCTGCGACCCTATTGAGATAGAATTGGGAGTACGTATTGAATGTTTTGTTGGAGGAGTTGTAGTAGACCAATATTCATTAGGTATCGTAACCATATACCCAGCCCCATACACCGCAGTAGAAGTAAGCCTTCCTGATTGTGCAGGTGCTGTTGGTATGGTAGAAATACAAGCAATAGATGGTAGTGTTTGTGATATGGGACCTGCCGGTACCGCAGGTACAATAGGTTGTGTTACCAATCCTCCAGCATCTGTTCCTGGAGAAATAAACTATACTTTTGGCCCTTATTTTCCAGGACTTTGTGAAATTCCTGCCTTTACTAACGGACCAACTCCTATTGATTGTGAAGTATGTGCTTGTCCTACCGAATTAGGATATATAGACCCAATGGAAGAACTCTGTGGACCTGCTTCTCCTACTTTACCCGATTTGGATGCATTAGTAGATATTCCTGCTGCCGCTACTTTAGTTTGGGATGTAGATCCAATAGTGCCGCTCGACCCACAAGGTTGTGATCCAGAAGTAGTAGTTTATACTGGTACCATTACTTGTGTGATTGATGGAACTATTGTATATACGCCTGTAGTACACACCTTAACTGTTTATCCAGAATTAACAGTTACGGTTACTCCGCCAGCATGTGACGGTGCTAGTGCTGGTATGGCAGAGGTCTTATCACCAGATTTAACACAGTGCGCTATGCAGGCTGGAACAGCAGGTATGGACGATACCTGTCCGAATGTATTGGTTGATGGAACATTAGACTACGATTTTGCGCCTACTTATGGTACTTATCTTTGTTTAGCAGGAGCTGCTTTAACTGATAATATTATAGTTCCTTGTAACCAAATTGGTGGTTGCTCTACTTTCCCTCCTAGTGGAAATGCATGTTATGCAAGTTCTAACATCGTAGGAGTCTTACCAACAGAAATTTGTAGCGGTACGGCTACAGATATTATGATAGATGTACAAGCAAGTAGCCCAGATTTTGACCACAATGTATTTATTGAAGATTTAACCAATGGTGGTGATTTAGCTGGCCCTGCAAATGGATTTGATGGCAATACAACTACTACCAATATCATCAACTTAATTAATGAAACCTGCGACCCTATTGAGATAGAATTGGGAGTACGGGTAGAATGTTTTACTGGAGGTCTTGTAGACCAATATTCATTAGGTATCGTAACCATATACCCAGCCCCATACACCGCAGTAGAAGTAAGCCTTCCTGATTGTGCAGGTGCTGTTGGTATGGTAGAAATACAAGCAATAGATGGTAGTGTTTGTGACAGTGGACCAGCAGGTACCGCAGGTACAGTAGGTTGTGCTGGTGCACCTGCTTCTGTAGATGCGATAGTAGATTATACTTTTGGTCCTTACTTTCCAGGAGCTTGCGAAATTCCAGCCATTACTGTTGGGCCAACGCCTATTAGCTGCGAAATTTGTGTTTGTCCTACTGAGTTAGTATATGTTGAAGCGCCAGAAGAAGCTTGTGGTCCGGCTACGCCAACTTTACCAGATGCAGCTTTATTAGTAGATTTACCTGCTGGCGTTACCGTAACTTGGGCACCAGACCCAACTGTTCCTGTTGACCCACAAGGTTGTGATGCAGAGGTAGTACCATACGTAGCTACGGTTACTTGTTTACTTGATGGAACTATTTATCCTACTAATATAATACACACCTTAACCGTATATCCTGAGTTAACAGTTGCGATTACTCCTCCTGCTTGTGACGGCGCTACTGCTGGTATGGCAGAGGTTTTATCGCCAGATTTAACACAATGCGATATGCAACC
>JAHDBT010000195.1:0-2773 GCA_020630215.1 Bacteroidota bacterium | reverse complement strand
CTGCTGGTATGGCAGAGGTTTTATCGCCAGATTTAACACAATGCGATATGCAACCTGGTACACCAGGTATGGACGATACTTGTCCGAATGTACCTGTTGATGCCGTACTAAACTACGACTTTAGTGCAGCATATGGTACTTACCCATGTTTGGTAGGTAATGTAGCAGACAACGTCCTTGTTCCTTGTACACAAATTGGTGGTTGTGGAGGTACTTGTTTAGTAGCTAATGGTATTATTACCGCTCCTCCAACAGATGTTTGTTCTGGCGACACATTTGATGTAAGTTGGGATGCTGATGAAACGAATGGCAGCGATATAAACTGGACACTTGAATTATTAGATGGAACTATTGTAAGTTTTGCAAGTACCGCTAATTTTGGAGACGGAACTTTCTTTAATGATTACGGTGGAGAACCAGGACCCGGTATTCTTACATCAGTATTACCTGCTAACGAAACGTGTGCAGCCGTACCTTATGATTTATATATACGAGTTCGTTGTTATTCACCAGATAATTCAAATCCTGTTATTTATGAAGAAGTAGCTGGTACAGTAAACGTATATCCTGCTCAACCTTTAGTACTAGAAACACCAGGTGCTTGTAACACAGCAGCAATGGCTCAAATTGGTTTCGATACAGATAGCGATCTTGCTACTTTAGAAGTAGTGTGTGATACCCAAATGGGTACTGCACCAACTGACCAACCTTGTGATAGTGGTACTAATATGGAGCCTTTCTCTTATACTTGGGATGCACCTGCTTTAGAAGCTTTACTAGGTGGCGCAGGTTGTTATACCGATATTGTAGTAACAGATGTTGCTGCCGACTGTTTAACAACAACTTGTGTTTGTCCTGATGTAAGTGCTGCTGCTCCTGCAATAGTAGTTGATTCGGAAAGTACTTGTGTTAACTTTGGTGATACACCAATGGGCGGTGCATTATCAGCCCCTACCACAGCATGTCCTGTAGGTTCAACTTTAGAGTACTCTATAGATGGTGGAACAACATGGTTAACAACTTTACCAGTATACGACCAAACAACAGCCATGAGTATTGATACCCGTTGTTTATGCGATATAGATGCAGCTATTTTTAGCCCAGTAACTACCGTACCAACAACGCCAGGCGTATGTCCTGTTTGTCCTGATTTAACAGCAGCGGCTCCTGCAATTGTTGTTGATTCGGAAAGTGTATGTAATACCGCAGGTGGTACCGCAGGAGAAGATGGCGGCGGTGCATTATCAGCCCCTACCACAGCTTGCCCTGTAGGTTCAACCCTAGAGTACTCTATAGATGGTGGCACAACATGGTTAACAACTTTACCAGTATACGATCAAACAACAGCTATGAGTATTGATACTCGTTGTAATTGCGATAATGATGTAGCCGTTTCCAGTCCAGTAACTACGGTACCAACAACGCCAGGCCCTTGTCCAAATCCTTTATGTCCTGATTTAAGTGCTGCTGCTCCTGCAATAGTAGTTGATTCAGAAAGTGTTTGTGCGAACTTTGGTGATACACCAATGGGTGGCGTATTATCAGCACCAACAACAGCTTGCCCTGTAGGTTCAACCTTAGAGTACTCTATAGATGGTGGTACAACATGGTTAACCACTTTACCAGTTTACGACCAAGCAACAGCGATGAGTATTGACACGCGTTGCTTATGTGATATAGATGCGGCTATTTTTAGTCTAGTAACTACTGTACCAACTAATCCAGAGGTTTGTCCTCCTTGTCCCGATTTAACAGCAGCAGCTCCTGCTATTGTTATTGATTCGGAAAGTGTATGTAATACCGCAGGTGGCACCGCAGGAGAAGATGGTGGTGGTGCTTTATCAGCCCCTACAGCAGCTTGTCCTACAGGTTCAACCTTAGAGTATTCGGTAGATGGTGGTACAACATGGTTAACCACTTTACCAGTATACGCCCAAACAACAGCCATGAGTATTGATACCCGTTGTAACTGTGATATTGATGTGGCTATTTCAAGCCCTGTAACGAATGTAATGACTACTCCAGGCGCATGTCCAGGTGCTGTTTGTACAGATTTAGGTATGCCTTGTGATTTAGATGGTGACCCTTGTACTGCAGGAACTTATACGGATGACAATAACGATGGTACTTGCGAGTGTAATGAAACAACAATTGACGATACTGGATTAACTACATTTGTGCAAGTAGCAGGAACTTGTGATGGTCCTCCTCAAATTACTTTACCTGATGGATACTCTTGTATATATACTTACTTAGTAAGCACAGGTCAAGCAGTAGGTAACGACCAAGGCATAGCGATTGTAAATAACTCTGGTATGCCAATGACGGTTGACGCACTTTACGATTTAGCAACACCAGGTAATGGTGATGCTGGTACGGTAACTTTTACTATTACTACACCATGTGGTAATGAAGAACTACCACAAGTAGTAAATTACAATTGTGTAGGTTGTTCAAGTAGTGCTGGTTCATTCGGTCAGTAGTATTGATGTTTAATGAAAAAATAATGAATTTACTTTGTTAAGTAAATCTAATACACACAGCCCCTTAACTTTAGCCATAAAGTTAAGGGGCTTTTTATTTTTATCACACAACAAGAAAAATAGAGGTAGCTAACGTGAGTTCGATATTAACCTAAGTTGCGTATGTAGTCCTCCATACCTCGGCTTCGCTCGGCACAACGCATTTTACACTTAATGCTAAATTGTTAAATGGCTAAACTGTTTGATATGCTTACGATGCGGCATTACAAAGTTTTGATCGAAGTATGTTA
>JAHDBT010000194.1 GCA_020630215.1 Bacteroidota bacterium | reverse complement strand
CATTGGTTTTAAAATAGCTGCCCACAATAAATCCATCGGCTTGCTCAATTTCGGGGAGGCTGCTCGGGGTTGTGCCGCTGCCTATAAGTACGGGTACATTGCTATTGGCTTGCACCAAAGCTAAATCACTATTGCTCGTCGTTTCTCCTGTCCGAGTTCCCGATACAATGATGGCATCTGCCAATCCTCGTTCGCTCAGGTCTTGTGTTTCTATGGCAAGTCCTCTATCGGCTAAAGGGGTGGCGTGTTTTACCCCTACATCTGCAAAAATAAGCACCTCGCTTTTTAGCGCATTTCTTTTGCGTAAAGTATCGTAAGCCATTCCTTGTATCAATCCTTGGTCGGCAACAACGGCATTGGTGTGTACATTTACCCGTATAAAATGCGCCCCTGCTGCCGTTGCAACTGCTAGTGCAGCATCCGCATCATTCCGAAGCACGTTAATACCTATTGGAATGGATGTTTTATTCACCACTTCCCTACTAATTGCTGCCATTGCTGCTACGGTTTCGGCAGGCACTTTGCCAGGAAAAAAAGGCTTATCACTAAAATTTTCGATGATTAATCCATCTACGTATTTTCCTAGCAATTCGGCTTCTGCTAGTGCTTGGTCATAAACAGCTTGTAGCTTTCCCGTATATAAGGGTGCGCCAGGCAATGCTAGTAAATGAATGACCCCTATTACAGGTTTTGCGTTTGGAAATAAGGATTGAAATGTTGGCATATGGTTATATTGTTGTGTTGCTAAATTGTTTTTTTTACAAGTACGAGGCGTTAAGGGACGCAAACTAAATAAGTAACGCATAAAAAATAAATCCGTCATTTCTACTTGATCTTTTGCACTTATCCTGCGTTGCAAATACTCGCCGTAGCTTTTAATAGCCGCAAGCGGTTCTCTTAGCTTAAATATCCAAAGGGATATTTATTTTGCTATCGCAAAAAACACACGTTCATAGCTGCGTTTTGCGCCTTGTCTAAGCACAAAACCTCTACGTACAAATTGTCGGATTTATTTTTTAAACGTTACTAAGGAAGAACACGAAGATTATTTACTTAGGATATAATAGTCCATGTTAATCGCTAAATCTATGTAATTACTTCTCTGGCACTTATAAAAAAACGAGCTAACAAGCACTGATTAAATGCTTCCTAACTCGTTTTTCAAAAATTAGTATTGGTATTTATTACTAGGCTATTGTACCCGATGTATTGCTTGCTGCATCTTCTACGGGCGTGCCTGGTCCACCAAGTTCTACCCATTTTTCGTGAAAGCCTGCTTTAGAGTGTACTCGTATTACTTTCAGGTTTTTGGAGTAACCTGCCCAACGAAATTGTGCAGCAATAGGCGTTGCTTGCATAGCGTAAGACTGTCCTACTTGTGGCGGTTTTACCCAAAACTGAAAATCATAAACATCATGTGGGTGTACGCCTCTAGGTGCGTCGCCAACATTGTCTACATATTTAAGCATGGGTTCGGTAAAGTTGGAAGTTTCGGTAATGCCAGTTACTGAAATTACCAAGCTAGAATCATTCTCGCCATGTTCTATCCAGACTTCAATTTTTTCTACATTACCTACTAGTTTAGATGGGATATCCATTACTGTGAATTTTTGAGTTAATAAATGGCATTGCTAGTCGCTAAAAGGTACTTATGCTGCAATGCAAGTAAAATAAGGGAGTTTGGCTCTTTTAATCGCTGCTAATATAGCTGTTTATTGGGCTATTACAAAAAAAGGGGCTGTTTATCTAATCCATTTATACTATTTTTTAGTAGGCGGACTAAGTTTTGTTTACCTTTTTAAGTTTATCCCATTATACTAGTGAAGGGCTGGTGGTTTACTTGGACAAGTTACGGTATAAGAGGTGTTAAAATTACTTTTTATAGGAGAGCACTAAACTTATCCTTTATACCACAGTCAAATCAACACTACTTCGCAACTAAGTGTTATCAATCCTAAAAAACATCAATAGCAATGAGTAGCTAGTTTTAAAAACACTATATTTTTAAAATGTCGAATGCAAAAAAAAGGCGGTCTGAAAATGACCGCCTTTTTTGATTTTAGGATGTTTACACTTTGTTTAGGGATGCAAACTAAATAAGTGTCCGTCCCTTAAAAATTAGAAGTAATCAACAAATCCAAATTCGTGTATCTTATTTCAAAACGTTCGCTTAGGTGAGCGTTGGTTAATTTACCTCGGTAAATATAAACGCCATTGCGAGTGCCGGGGGCTGTTTCTAGGTAGTTTTCTACGCCTCGGTATTCGTTGATGTTTAACAGGATGGGAGCTAATACATGGCTAATAGCCGAAGATGCCGTACGAGATACCATAGAGGCGATATTAGGCACACAGTAATGGATAACGCCAAACTTAGAAAAAACGGGGCTTTTATGGCTCGTAACCCTGGAGGTTTCAAAACAACCGCCTTGGTCAATACTTACATCTACAATTACCGACCCTTGTTTCATATTACCCACCATTTCTTCACTTACTACACATGGCGTGCGGCCAGATTCAGAATGGATGGCTCCGACTACCAAATCGGCTTTCGATAATTGTTCGCTTAAAATATCGGGATTAATGGTGGACGTGTACACTCGTACATTTACATTATTTTGCAAACGCATAAGTTTGTAAATATTGTTATCAAACACTCGTACTTCTGCACCTAAACCTAAAGCGGCTCTGGTAGCAAATTCTCCTACAACGCCTGCTCCTAATATCACAACTCTAGCAGGTGGCACACCCGAAATCCCTCCCAGTAATACGCCTCGTCCTTTTCCTAAATTGCTTAAATATTGCGCGCCAATTAAAATGGCCGAGTTGCCTGCAATTTCACTAATGGCTCGCACCATCGGAAAACTGCCCGACTCATCTCGAATGTACTCATAGGCAATGGCCGTTACCTTTTTTTGCATGAGTTTTTGGATGTAAGCAGGCTCTAGTGTAGGCAGGTGAATAGACGAAAAAATGGTTTGCTTAGGCTTTACCATATCAATTTCTTCTACTGATAAAGGACCTACCTTTACAACCGTATCGGCTTTGTATACCTGTTCAATGTCGTAGGCAATTTCTGCCCCTGCTTCCGAAAAATTGCGGTCGGAGTAATGCGATTTTTGCCCAGCATTGGTTTCTATAGTTACCCGATGCCCATTGTTGGTTAATAAGGCAACTGCTTCTGGCGTTAAAGCCACTCTATTTTCTTGAAAATAGGTTTCTTTAGGCACACCAATGTATAGCTGGTGCTTATCGTTAGAAATAGCCAAAGCCATTTCTTGAGGAGCTAGACCAAAGGAACTGCTGGTTATGCTTCCGCTGTACTTTGAGGTTTTATCACTCATGATTGTTGTTCTTTTCCGCTTTTGAGGAAATGGAGGTTTAAAAATAGTAAGATGTTATTTCTGTGACAATTTTAATGCCATCATTTTTAAACGCCTTTGCTATTTAAATCCTTCCTATCTAAAACATTATATTTTAAGTGAAAAGGGATAAATAAATTAGTCCAGTATGTGCGATTGTTTTTTTCAAGACAAGGCGCAAAGCACAGCAATAGCGAGCTATTGCGAGCATTTGTAACGCAGGGTTGAGAAAAAGAATAAGCATAATGGCCTGATTTATTTTGTCGCTTTCACTAAGGGTTCTTTTAGCCGAATATTCTCAAAAAGCAAGCCGAAATATTAACCTTAAACGTCAATTAAAAATTTAATCAAAATAAACGGCCGTTACTATCGGTTAGGAATGCTTTTCTAAACTTATTTTTCGGGTGGTACCGCCTAGGGTTTCCATCTTCACTTTTACATGGTTTTCTAGTAGCGGCTCTATTACTTGTGGCCATTCTATTAGGCAATAATTATCGTTGTATAGATAATCTTCTATGCCTATGTCTAGGGCTTCGGCAATGTTTTTTAGTCGATACAGATCCATGTGGAAGATGCTTGTTTTAGCATCGCTGTAATATTCGTTGATGAGTGCGTAAGTAGGGCTACTTGCTTTGTCGGTGCTGTTAAGTTGTTGGCATACGGCTTGGATGAAGGTGGTTTTGCCTGCTCCCATTTCCCCATAAAATGCCATTTTTTTTTCACTTTCGCAAAATGCTAGTAAATCTTTTGCTGCTTGTGTGAGCTCTTCGATGCTGTTTACTTGTATTTCTTTGGTTTCCATATAGGTTTTGAAAGGTAGAAAGTATAAAGTACGCTGCGCTTAAAGTAGAAGGATATTTGTAGTCTCCCAAATTTAATACTTAATGTTAAGTTGTTAAATGGCTAAACTGCTTTTACCTGCTAACGCCGAGACCTTACAAAGCTTTAATAGCCATATACGACAAAACATCCTTATTGTTAGGGACTACAATATCAACATGGGTTAAAATTTTCGACATATTTATTAAAGTAGTTTGCATTTTTTACTGCAAGCCAGAGGCTTTAAACCCAAACTGCTCAAGCGAGACGCTTGACCATGCTGCCCGCTCCAGCCTCCCGGCTGGAGCGTAACGGGCCTAAAGCCTCTGGCTTGGTGCCAACTATTTTTTGAATCTAGATAGACACGTCAAGTTTTTCTACTAAAACATAATGCTACTATTGTAAAAATAAAAAACAGAGATTTTAAGCTTTGTTGCTTAAAATCTCTGTTCAGTATGGTAATACAAAGTTACGGTTTTTTTATTAAAATTCTTGTAATTGCACAAAAAACTATTTAGCATTTGCAGTAAAAACTGCACATAACAGTCAATTTCAGTTCAGACTTAATTATTTAATCCTTACTTACTTGTAAACTGCACACAAGGCACAATCACCTCTTCGAGCGAAATGCCGCCGTGCTGAAAGGTGTTTTTGAAGTAATTCACGTAGTGATTATAGTTATTTGGATACACAAAGAATAAATCTTCTTTGGCAAAAATAAAGGTCGAACTAACATTAGGTGCAGGTAACATGGCATCTCGTGGGTTACGTACCTCTAGTACATCTTTACGGTTGTACTGTAAATTTTTGCCGTGCTTGTAGCGTAAATTGGTGGTGGTGTTTTTATCGCCAACTACTTTTGAGGGGCGATTTACTCTTATCGTACCATGATCGGTGGTAATGATGAGGTTAATTTTTTGGTCTTCGATGCGGCGCAATGCTTGCCATAAAGGAGAGTGTATAAACCACGAACGAGTTAAGGAACGATAAGCGGCTTCATCGCTTGCCAACTCTTTTAGCACTTCCATTTCGGTACGTGCATGAGAAAGCATATCTACAAAGTTGTATACAATAACGTTAAGCTGGTTGTTTAGCATATTGTGGATATTATCTACCAAGAGTAAACCGTTTCGGTTATTGGTAATTTTGGTATAGCTAAACTTCATTTGGTTATTGGTGCGCTCTAGTTGATCGGCTAAAAACTCTTTTTCGTGTAGGTTCTTACCTCCTGCATCAATATCATTTTTCCATAGTTTAGGGAAACGGCGTTCGATATCGAATGGTAGTAAACCTGCAAAAAGGGCGTTGCGGCTGTAGTGCGTAGAGGTTGGTAAAATACTAAAAAAGGATTCTTCTTCTAGGAAACGGAAAGACTCGGAAATGATGGGTTGTAATATTTTCCATTGGTCCCAACGGAGGTTGTCAATTACCACCACAAAGTTAGGAATATCGTCTCGCAACCTAGGAAAGATTTTTTCTTTAAACAAGTTGTGCGACATGGTAGGGCCTGCGCCTCTGCTGCGGTTTTGTATCCAATTAACATAGTTTCTAACAATAAACTTAGAGAACTCGGCATTGGCCTCATGCTTTTGCATAGCCAACACTTCCTGCATTCCTTCGGTTTGCGTGTTGTCTAGTTCTAGTTCCCAGTAAACCAACTTCTTATAAATCTCTTCCCAATCTTTATAGTCGCCGCCATCCTGAATAGCACTAAAAATACGATTAAACTCTTGCTGATAAGCCGATGCGGTTGCTTCGCTTACCAAACCTTTTTTGTCGATGATTTTTTTTAGGGTCAACAAAATTTGATTGGGGTTAACGGGCTTAATGAGGTAGTCGGTAATTTGTGCGCCTATGGCCTCTTCCATAATGTTTTCCTCTTCGTTTTTGGTAATCATTACGATGGGGAGGTTGGCGTTAATTTCTTTAATTTTAGTAAGGGTTTCTAATCCTGAAATACCTGGCATAGATTCGTCCAGAAACACCACATCGGGCTTGGCTTCTTGGCATTTTTCTATTGCATCGTAACCATTGGTAACAGCTACTACTTCGTATCCTTTTTTTTCTAAGAATAATATCTGTGGCTTTAAACGATCAATTTCGTCATCGGCCCAAAGAACTTTAATGGGAGTCATTCAGTATAATTAATGGATTGATAAAATGGTAGCAGGTAATTAGTAGCGGGTATTTGGTATGGGGATTAACCAAGCATTACGCTAAATTTTGCCTATAAGTAGCCGGACAAAAATAATCGACACATTCTTAACCGGCTCTTTTTCCGTTACACTGCGTTGTAAATGCTCGATGTAGCGCTGCTATATCTGCGCTTTACGCCTTGTCTAACAAAAAAATAGCTCGGTTAATAAGGACGATTATTTATGTCCAACTACTTAGCTCCAATAAAAATGTAAAAAAATAATGTAGGATTACCCCATATTTTTGTTTGAATTTTTCCCTGTTTAACTATAACTACAATAAAGCGTTGAAACAAGGATTTTATTTTTTGATTGTAGAATTAATAACGTTTCTTAACAGTTTGCTATTGGAGGTAATTTATAAATTGGGGTAGAGAAAATTCATGAATTTTCTCTACGGGCAATCCCTACCAATATACTCAAATGCATTTGCTATTCAGATTACTAAAAAGGTGCGACCCCGCTGGGGTCGTGTTGTTTTATTACTATTTGGTTAACATACTTTGACCACTCTGTGGTCAGAAAAAACCGACAACCACTTGCATTTGAGTATATTAGCATTTTGTTAGGCTTCGGGTTGTAAAAAGAGTTTGGCTTCTTGTAATAAGCCATCCTTATTTACGGGGCTTACTCCTACCCTTTCGCATACAATTCCTGCGGCAATATTTGCTAGTTCTGCTGTTGCAAAAACATCTAATTTTAAAGCCAATCCTAGTCCTAGTAAACTAATTACTGTATCACCTGCGCCCGACACATCTACAATATTGCGGTAGTAGGCTGGTATAACTTCGTGGCTTTCGCCATTGTCTACAAACACGCCTTTTTCCGATAAGGTAATAACCGTGTACTGGTGTTTAAGTGCCATTTGCAATTGTTGGCTGGCTTGTAATAAAGTACCTACTTTGCTGGCTTCTATATTCATTTTTAAACTTTCACGGGCTTCTCTTAAATTGGGTTTAATTAAGGTACAGCCTACGTACTCAAAAAAGTTATCAAATTTAGGATCTACAGCTACGGGAATATTGGCTTGTTTACTGTTGTGTATAATATTGGCAATTACCTTGGGCGTTAACACTCCTTTGTTATAATCTTGAATAATAACGACCTCTGGTTTATCATTGTAAATGATGTCGATAAAATTATCTATCAATAACAATTCGGTTTGGTCGCTTAAAGGGGCGGTCGTTTCTTGGTCGTAACGCAATATTTGTTGGTTGCGACTTAGTACCCTTGTTTTTACCGTCGTCGTTCGTTCTTGGTCTAGGATGATGTAATCGTTGCTTATTTCGCAATCTTGTAAATACTTTTTAAAAGCATGTCCTCTTGCATCATCGCCTATTGCCGATAGCAAAATGGGCGTTGCTCCTAGTTGAGCAATATTGAGTGCTACATTGGCAGCTCCGCCTAATCGGCCTTCTCGTTTTTGTACGTCTATTACGGGTACAGGTGCTTCGGGCGAAATGCGGTTGGCGGCTCCAAACACATAGTCATCTATCATTACATCGCCAACAACTAGCACTTTTACATCTTCAAAGGAATTAAAAATATTGTTTAAATAATTGTTATCAATCACGTTTGTTAAAATGGTTTAGGTTTATAATAGTGGTCAGTAGTCAGACCGTGCGCTGCGCTTACTGTCAGCAGTCAGTTTTATATGCTAACGGTTTAGTGTTCGCTTTCGCTCACTTTTTTTAATATTCAGTAGTCAGTGTGTGTGTACTGACGTTTTTTTTAGGAGACAAAGAAGGATGGGTTTTATTGTCCATCCTTCCTTGTGTTGTTATTAGTTCAACCAAAAAGGATTAAACTAGTTTTCCTAAGTATTCTTTTATTCTTTTGGCTGCTTCTATTAAAATATCTTCTGAAGCGGCGTAAGAAATACGTAGGCATTGGTCGTTGCCAAAGGCACTACCTGTTACTAAGGAAACGTGCGCTTTGTTTAATAAGTACATACAAAGGTCGTCTACGTTTTCGATAGTTGTTTCGCCATCCGATTTTCCGAAATAGTGGCTTACATCTGGGAAAATATAAAAGGCTCCTTTAGGCACATAGGTTTTAACCCCTGGAATATCGTTTAATAAGCCGAGCAATAAATCGCGTCGTTTATGAAACTCTGCTTTCATGGCATGGGTAGCGTCTAGGCTTCCTGTTAAAGCGGCAATAGCTGCACGTTGGGCAATAGAGCAAGTAGCGGAGGTAAACTGACCTTGCATTTTGGTACAGGCTTTGGCAATTGGCAATGGTGCGCCAATAAATCCTAAGCGCCATCCCGTCATGGCAAAACCTTTTGAGAGTCCGTTTACGGTAATTACTCGGTCTTTAATAAAATCGAATTGCGCTAGGCTTTCGTGTTTATCGCCGTAGTTAATGTGTTCGTAAATTTCGTCGGCAACTACGTATAAGTTTTCGTATTTGGCTACTACTTCTGCTATACCTCTTAATTCTTCTTTGGTGTATACCGAACCTGTAGGATTACAAGGCGAAGAAAAAATAATTAATTTAGTGTTCTCGGTAATTGCCGCATCTAATTGTTCGGGGGTTACTTTAAACTCCTTGTCAATATCGGTTGTAATTTCTTTAATTACGCCTTGTGCTAATTCTATTTGTGCTGCGTAACTTACCCAATAAGGAATCGGCAGTAATACTTCTTCGCCAGGATTTACCAAGCAAAAAACTACATTTGCAATAGACTGTTTTGCACCCGTTGAAACCACAATTTGTTCGGGGGTGTAGTCTAAATTATTATCTCGTTTAAATTTTAAGCATACTGCTTCTCTTAAATCTTTATAGCCAGGTACAGGGGTATAGTGCGTGTATCCGCCATCAATAGCTGCTTTTGCTGCTTCCCGAATATGCTCGGGCGTATCAAAATCAGGCTCGCCTAGGCTTAGGGTGATAACGTCGATGCCTTGCCCTTTTAGTTCCCGAGAAAGTGCCGCCATTTTTAAAGTAGCCGACTCTGCCAGATTTGTAATTCTATCTGACAATTGTTGTTTTACAGTTAAATCGTACATGATTAATTAATAAATTAGTTATTGTTATATTTTGGCTTACCTGTATAGTGATTTGAATATTTTAAACAGATAGCCAATTGATTGGTAGGTAGCGTTTTTTAAAAGAATGTATTGGTACATCTTGTTAAAAACATAAACAAAACTTGTTGTTACTACCCAATATTGTGGAATAGTGTACAAATTGCTTACCAAAACTTGCATACACCATTCTTGTTCAGCTATAAAACGGATGCAAAGTTACGCATTATGCTATTGATTTTACACAGGAATAGCATTTATTTTGGAGAAGTTTGTTAAACTATTTTGGTACAAGGTTGGTACAATACGTGGCTTTCGCCAATATTCTATTGTAAATAAAAATAACGTTACCTTAAATGATGGAGTAAGGCCGTCCTTCTACACTTTAGCAAAGCGTACCTTCTACTTTCTACATTTCCACACTACAAAGCTAGTGGAAGGGTAAAATGAAAAGTAGTTCCTTTACCATAAACCGATTCGAGCCAAATTTTACCGCCGTGGTTTTCTACTATTTTTTTGCAGGTAGCCAATCCTATGCCAGTACCTTGGTATTCTACTTTTGTGTGTAGGCGTTTAAACAATACAAAAATTTGGTCGTGATAAGTTTCTTCTATGCCAATGCCATTATCGGCTATGCTAAATTGGCAATAGTTGCCTTGTATTTTGGTGGTAATATTGATGGTGGCATTCCGTTGGGTATGTTTAAATTTAATGGCGTTTGTTAGGAGGTTTTGTAACAACTGCACCGATTGTGTCCAACTAATATTTAATGGAGGGATACTTTCTTTATCGTAGTTTACTTGCACTCCTTGTTTGTAAATAGTATTACCTAAATTGGCGAGTACCCTTTGTAAAAGTGCGTTTCCGTTTTCCTTTTGTATTTTCAGAATTTCGTTATTAATTCGGGCATACTCTAGTAAATCGTTAATTAACAATTCCATGTGTTTGGTGCTATCTACCACAAAATCGATGTACGATGCGCCCTCCTCTCCTAGTAAATTTTTATAGCGTTGTTCTAACAATTGCGAAAAGCTTACAATATTTCTTAGCGGTTCTCTTAAATCGTGCGAGGCAACGTAGGCAAAGTTTTCTAGTTGTAGGTTAGAGTTAATATATTTTTCTAGTTCCTGTTTTCTCTCTTTAATTTCGTGGAAGTTGTTTTCTAGTGCTTGTTGCTTATTACTTAGCGATATTTCGTAGGCGGCTCTGGCACCAAATACATTTAATAACGATTGTACCATTGCTGGTTTTTGGATGGGTTGGCTACCCACAATACCTAGTAGTCCTACCACTTCATTTTCTTTACCATACAAATATTGCAGTCCGCAACTCTCGGCTTTTAGTTTTTTTAAAAAGCTCACATTAGGATATTTTTCTAGCACCTTATTGGCGTAAATATATCCTTTTTCATTTCCCTTCCTATTAATGCTTACACAAGGCATCTCCTCAAGTGGCAAACTAAAATTTTCTTTTACCTCTTTTCCCTTATACATTGCAATAACTTTCAGCTCTTTAAAGTTGCCATTTATTTCTCCAATAAAGCAACAATCAATTTGTAGCGTTTGTGCTAAACTACTCACCAAATTGGTAAAAAAGTTACTGCTTGCATTAGGGGTCGATACGCTTTCTACTAGGTTTTTTAAGGTGTGTTCGTTTTGTTTTGCTTCGGTAATATCTTCTATTACCTCCATTACCATTTGTGGCGAGCCGTCGTCCCTGCGTTCAAAAATACGGTTACGGCTTTTTAGCCAATGCCAATTGCCTTCTTTGCTGCGTACTCTATACTCATTGGTTAGTATTGTTTCGTCATCTACATCTACCAGCCCTTTAATGCTTTTTACCACTTTTTCTAAATCGTCTTTATGTACAATCTCTTTTAAACTTGTTATCCATTCGTCGTAGGTATACCCTAGGCTGCTCCAAATAGCGTGGTTGTGGTAAATGTATTTTTTATTTATATGGTCGTAAATAATCACCATATCTGGAATGGTATCTACAATTTGGCGATTAAACTTTCGGCTTTTTGCCAGTTCGTTTAAAATTCGTTTTTCGTCGTTAATATCCTGAAACATGTAAACAATTTCAAATATTCCTTTGGCAATATTTGGTAAAATGTTTAAGTTTAATTTGGCCCATTTAATTTCGCCCTCAAACGAAACCAACCTTATTTCTATTGCAGTATTACTCACCTCTCCTAACGACTGATTGTTGTAGCTCTTATTTTGAACTTGATTTACTAGGTATTTTTTTATTTGTTCTACTAAAGCAATATCATCAGGATAAATAAAATCGTTGATGGCACGGAGTTGTAAAGCACTAGCACTTCCTTTTAAAAGTTTACACAAAAACTTGTTCACTTTTAACAAAATCCCTTCCTGATTGGCAATAGCATACGCTACAGGAGAGTTTTCGAAAATACTAATATATGATTGGATATACTGGTTTCCGTCTCCTAAATTTCTATTTTGAGTCATGATTTAATTAAAGTTGTAGGAAATAGTAATACCTTTGCAATTGCAAAAGCAAACTGTTGTTGATGGACTTGTTGAGTTGTATAAGGGAGAGAAAGGTGAGTGAGTGATTTCTTAATATTTGTTAAGATTTAACTTAAATTTGCTTTTTATAAGACTTTATCGAACTTCAAACAAATTTTTACGTTAAAT
>JAHDBT010000193.1 GCA_020630215.1 Bacteroidota bacterium | reverse complement strand
CCAGCACCAGCACCGAATACAATCCCGTTTTTACGTATGCGGAAGATGGTGTTTACGAAGTGAGTTTAACTGTTGTTGTTTGTAACGATACTAGTGTTTTGGTACAGGAAGTCGCAATTATTGGCGTGGGGATAGAGGAATTAAATACTAGGGGGAATTGGATAAAAATTAACCCCAATCCTAGTAATAATCAAACCGTTTTATCCTATAAAATTCTTAGCAACAAAACCGCAACTTTTAAATTGTACAATGCTAGTGGCAAGCCTATTTATCAAACTAAATTACAAGGCAATGGCAGTCAAATTTTAAATACCTCCGCCTATTCCGATGGCATTTACTTTTACGAATTGTTGTTGGAGAATAAAGTAGTGAAAAATGGGAAACTAGCAATAATACGATAGCCTGTAAAACGGACTTTAGTCCGTTAAAATTTTACTGCATAACCTAAAGAAAACGGACTAAAATCCATTCTACAAAATTAAAACTGATGCGTTACCAAGCCACTACGCAACTTAGGCTCAAACCAAGTAGATTTTGGCGGCATCACATCGCCCGAATCGGCAACGGCTAGTAGTTGGGCAATGCTTACGGGATAAATAGCAAAGGCAACTTTCATTTCTCCATTGTCTACTCTGCGTTCCAATTCTTCTAGACCTCTAATGCCGCCTACAAAATCAATGCGTTTATCGGTACGTTGGTCTTTAATGCCCAAAATGGGGTCGAGCAAATTATCTGATAAAACCGAAATGGCTAGGGATTTTATAGGATGTGTTGTATCGTAAGTGCCTGCTTTGGCGGTTAATTGATACCATTGTTTATCGAGGTACATGCCAAAAGTATAATCACCTTCGGGTTTGTAGATGCTAGGCGTTTTTACTACTTCAAAATTATTGGCTATTTGTATTAGAAATTCGTCGGTGTGGAGTCCATTTAAATCTTTAACAACTCTATTATAATCAATAATGGATAATTGGTTATCGGGGAATAATACGGACAAAAAGAAATTGTACTCTTCCTCGCCTGTGGCATTCGGATTTTCGGCTCGTTGGGCTAGGCCCACTTTGGTAGAAGAGGCGGCTCTATGATGCCCGTCGGCAATGTAAATAGCTGGTACTTTGGTGTCAAATAACCGAACCAACTGTTTGATGGTTCCTTCATTGGCAATAAGCCATAAAGTGTGTTGTATGCCGTCGGGACTGGTAAAATCGTTTTCGGGAGTTTGGGCGGTGATGTGTGCAATAATGGTATCAATAGCCGATACATGTGGATAGGCCATTAACACCGGCCCAGAATGTAAACGGGTATGTGTAATGTGGCTAATGCGGTCTTGTTCTTTTTCGGGGCGAGTAAACTCGTGTTTTTTGATGACGTTGTTTTGGTAATCGTCAATACTCGTGCCTGCAACAATACCTATTTGTTGTTTGCCATTCATGGTTTGGGCATATACATACAAATGGGGTGTTTCGTCTTGTACTAACACGCCCTCAGATACCCATTGCTCAAAAGTACTTTTGGCTTTGGCATATACTTGTGTATCGTATGGACTAAGCGCATCGGGCAAATCAATTTCGGAACGCACAATGCGTAAATAGGAATGGGGATTGCCCGCTGCTTCCGCTTTTGCTTCGGTTCTGTTTAGCACATCATACGGACGTGATGCAACACGGGCTGCTAGTGCTTTAGCAGGTCGAAAACCTTTAAATGGATGTATAATTGCCATGATTTTTTGATTTTTGGTACAGGGTAGTTGGTATGGAGTACTTGGTACTTGGTACTTGGGCGGTTTCGCTTCGCTGCACCACCTACTTTTTTTTTCAACCAATAAATAAGCGGCAAACATAAGTAATTTTTGTGGAAGCTGCTAATATTCTTATTCCATTAGCCCCAATCACTTTGAATGCGTTTAGGAAAAACAAATGCGGAGTTATGTTCTCCCAAGCTATTTTTTTGTATTTGCTTAGGGGTTATATCTTTATAAGTATGGTAGTTAATGCTGGCTTTTGTATTAAGGGCAATACTACTTAGATATAAACAAGCATCTACATTCCAAGGAATAGCGGTAAAGCTTTTGCTGCTTAAAATGGTATTGGACAATCCTAAAAAGCCATTGCAAAACAGTGTTCCTTTTTTAGCATTGTATTTTACATCATGTACATACGCCGAAATTTCTCTAATATATCTGCCCGATTTTGTTGCGTTTGCTTTATGGGAGTTTAGGTGAAAATAAAACCCTTGTAATCCTACAAAAGCATGTTGGTATTTTTGGGGCTCGTGGTAAATGGTAACGGGCATGTTTTGTAAAAACTCGTAGCCTTGTGTATTCGATTTATTTAAGCCTACATTTAGCACATCCATATTATCTGCTTCGCCAACTACTAGACAGTAATCTACATGCAATTCGTATTCGCATTCGTCTTTTGCGGTCCATTTATTGTTGGCCTCGTCCCTATTTCCATGTGGAGCAGGTTCGGGGCTTGAGGCTGGGCGGCAGTATACTCGCACTCTAAAACGAGCTTTGGTTTTATCTACCATTATAGCATGTTCTACCTTAATGCCTAGTCCGCCAAAATGCCATCCCGAAATATTATTAACTGGTTTTAAAAAAAAGCCATTACATAAAACGGCTACTTTTTGCGTTTTACCATTTTTAAATTGCTTTAGCTTAAAGGTGCTTTGTAAATCTGCTAAATCTACAGTAGTTTCATAAACTTTTTCTATGCCTTTTTCAATAGGGCATATAATGCTTAAAGGACCAATGCGACCCGTACCTACAAAAATATTTTCGGTGGCTACCCCAGCATAGTATACGCCATAGTCTGCGGTTTCTCTTCCTAAGTTACCAATTTTTAAAGCTTTTTCGTGATAAGCAGAAATGCTAGTTGTATCGGCAACAATATTATTAAACCGATTGCCTAAAATGGCTATCCGATGCGGAAAATTTTTCCACTTATAATAAAAGCCATTCCAGATAAGGTGTTTGGAGATATTTTTTTTCATTAATTTTTTTGAATGGTTTAACAAGTGTTAACACTCCTTAATAGTGTTTAACAAAAATTGTGCAACTATCTGCACATTAATTAGGTTCTATTAATTGTAACTTTCTTTATGGTTAAGTAAGCTACCAAGTGAATTGATTTATTTTTGCGTTTTGAGTTGTTAGTTAACAAAACCGACCATTTTTTAGCAAAACAACTAAAAACAACACACACAGAGCGTTTTTTGAGTAAGGAAATATTGCATACTAAATAGATATTGATGACCATATAACCCAGCCATGATTAGCCATATCCGATAGTATAAATTAAACCAATTGTATCCATTGCTTATTAAGCACTTTGTGTGTTCGCAAAAATAACCTTTTTAAATTATTCTTTCTGCTCATTTACCAAGCATTTTTTCCTCCTTTAGCCTTCCTGCACGCTTAATAGGGCAAACCATACACTTATTTTAAAATTGGCTACACTTAGTTATTCTAGCTTTTCTCCCCCCATTTCCTAATCTATCTTTGAGGCATCAACAACAAGTTTTACAGATAATGGATTCCTTGTTCATCGGCTATTTAATCCGAACCTAACCTAATATCTGAAAAACCAGGAGCAATTAATTCCTATTTGTAAAGCTTGTTTTTTCTATGTTTAAGGCATGTCTCTTTTTTAATGGCGGAACAATTTATCCTAAAAAACCCCTAGTAGAAACATGCTGTATTTTATAACCATTTTTAAAATAACCAGCCATGTTAACATTAACACTTCTTTTATTAAGTCCTGTTTTGGCGGTCTTGTTTTTTAAAGTGTTGTTTAGCTTTTTTAGCCCCAAAAAAATTATGGAAAAATACGAAGGGCAAGCAACCTCTACAACCATTAAAAAATATCCCGAAGCAGATGTCAATCGTTTCCGACCTGTATTTATGCAAATAGGTTTGGGCTTGGCTTTACTTACTACACTTTATGCCTTTTCGTATACCGAGTATGCCGAGCAAGAAATAGCCGAATTTAATGTAGAAGTTCCCGAAGATATTGAAGTACTCCCCCCACGTACTGCACCGCCGCCACCACCACCGCCACCACCGCCGCCACCGCCAACCCTCGAAATTGTAGAGGATGAGGTAGAAATTGAGGAACAACCAGAAATAGTAGAAGTGGAAGTAGAGGAAGAAACGGTTGTAGAAATACCAGATGAAATTTTTGAGGAAGTAATTGATGAAATAGAAGAGGATGTAGAAGTGGAAGAAATAATTGAGGAACCCGAACCCGAAGAGCCAGAAATTTTTACCATCGTAGAAGAAATGCCCGAATTTCAGGGCGGACAAAAAGCTTTGTTTGAGTTTTTGGGCAAAAAAACCAATTACCCACCAATGGCCCGCGAAAATGGTATTGAAGGAACCGTATATGTAGGTTTTGTGGTAATGGAAGATGGTTCGATTAGCAATATTCACGTAAAACGAGGATTACCAGGCGGCGGTGCAGGTTGTGATCAGGAAGCACTTAGAGTTATAGGAAAAATGCCTACTTGGAAACCAGGCAAGCAGCGTGGAAAAGCAGTAAAAGTAGCTTATACTTTACCGTTTAAATTTAAACTGAATTAAACAATAAAATATTCCCATATTCTAGAAAAACGGAAGGATTTAGCCTTGGTTTTAATAAATCTACCATCGCCTTCCGTTTTTCTTTCCTCTAATAACTTATTAAAATAACTAGCCATGTTCACACTAACACTCCTGCTGCTAAGTCCTGTTTTAACAATTTTACTTTTTAAAGTGTTGTTTAGCTTTTTTAGCCCAAAGAAAATTATGGAAAAATATGAAGGGCAAACAATTTCTGGAATCATTAAAAAATATCCCGAAGCAGATGTTCATCGTTTTCGTCCTGTGTTTCTGCAAATAGGTTTGGGTTTAGCTATGCTTACCACCTTGTATGCTTTTTCATATACCGAATATGTAGAGCAAGAAATAGTAGGAGTAGGACCTGTGGTATGCGAGATACCTTTCCACACTACTATTAAAATACTCCCACCAATTACAACGCTACCTCCTCCGCCTCCGCCGCTACCACCGCCACCGTCTCCGCTACCACCATTGCCAACAACCCAAATTGTAGTGACTAAAAAAAATGTAACAGCGCCATCCCCTTTACCTGTTCGACAAATACCACCTGTAAAAACACCCAGCACAACGTCTACTAAAAAAGTCAACATGGCTATTACAACTAAAGCCCTAAAACGCAACCCGAAACCAACGCCAAAACCTACGCCGAAACCAGAATCTATTATTTTTACCATTGTAGAAGAAATGCCCGAATTTCAGGGCGGACAAAAGGCTTTGTTTGAGTTTTTAGGCAAAAAAACCAATTACCCAGCAATGGCCCGCGAAAATGGTATTGAAGGAACCGTGTATATAGGTTTTGTGGTAATGGAAGATGGAACGATTAGCAATATTCATATAAAGAGAGGATTGCCTAGCGGTGGCGCAGGTTGTGACAAGGAAGCACTTAGAGTAGTAGGAGAAATGCCAACTTGGAAACCAGGCAAACAACGTGGAAAAGCGGTAAGAGTAGCTTATACTTTACCGTTTAAGTTTAAGCTGCATTAAACAAATTTACAATAACACCAAAGCATCCTGTTTTTGGGAAAAGATAGGATGCCTTAACCAATCAGAAAACCAAGCCCAAAACCTTTAAGTCATCATTATATAAAACCAATATTATATTAACCATTTAAAATTAACAATCATGACGATGTTAAAATTAACCAAAATGCTTTTCCAAAAAGCAATGTCATTTACCAAATTACCAACAACCTTACTATTAACCGTATTGGTTGTTACAACCTCCTTCTACGCTTGTTCTAACGAGGCAACCGAACTTCCTAGTGAAGAACCCGCAGAACTAATTAACATTGTAGAAGTAATGCCCGAATTTGTAGGCGGACAAGAAGCCATGTTTCAGTATATAGGAAAAGAAGTAAGCTACCCACAAGTTGCCCGTGATAAAGGCATTGAAGGAACCGTTTATGTAGGTTTTACAGTAACTAAAACAGGGGAGATTAAAAACGTGAACATTAAAAGAGGATTTAAGGGCAACGATGGCGGCTGCCACGAAGAAGCCATGCGAGTAGTGCGAAAAATGCCTAAATGGACTCCTGGTACACAAATGGGCAAAACCGTAGATGTAATGTATACCTTGCCTTTAAAATTTAAATTGGAAGACAAGAGTGATAACTAATTCTAAGCTCTTGTTTGTTCCCTAAAATAAACACACTTATGCCCCTAATGACCTGCCCTACTTTTGTTAATAATGTAACTACAAAAGTTAAACGAATCTAGTAAAAGCCAAAACCTGAAGTCATGATTAATCTTAGTATTCGTTTTAGTAATAACAACCTTGTTGCGTTGCGTTGGGTTGTTTTATTTGCTTGCTGTTTACAAGTAGTAGTATAATGAGTTGCAAGCAAGAACAAAAGGCGGGCGGTCAGGGGCATATTTTTTTTTAAACATCCAGAAAAAGGTTTTGTATTGTAGTAACTAATGTAGCCGTTATTTTTTCTCATTCACTTAACCATTAAAATCAAAATTAACCAACATGAAAACCAACCAAAATAAAGCCCCCAAAGAAATTAATGCCAGCTCCATGGCAGATATTGCTTTTTTACTGCTCATTTTTTTTCTGGTAACAACTACAATGGATGTAGACAAAGGCATTTTAACCCTATTGCCACCCTATGATATGCACAACGATGTAACAACCGAACATCACAAAAAAAATGTGCTAGAAATATTGATCAATTCCAAAGACCAACTCCTAGTAGAAGGCGCACCATTGGCTATTCAGGAACTAAAAGAATTAACCATCAAACACCTCACCAATAACGGGGTAGAACCTCATTTTTCCGAAAGCCCAACCAAAGCAATTGTATCGCTACAAAACGACCGAAAAACCTCCTACGATATTTATGTAACGGTACAAAACGAACTCAAAGCCGCCTATGCACAAGTACGCAATGAACATGCACAAGCACATCATGGGCTTAACTTTAAAGACCTTCGCAAGGAAGAACAAAAAGCCATTCGCAAAATTTTTCCGATGCTTATTTCGGAAGCCGAACCAAGAAATTTTGCAGAAAAATAGGGACCTGTTTATTTAAGCCGTTTCCACTTTTTTTAATAGCGGGCACTTAGTATTTCGATGCTCCCGCTTCGCTACACCACGATAAAGTGTCAAGTACTTTTCCTTTAGTAACGCTTAAAAAATAAGTCCGACAATTTGTACGCAGAGATTTTGTGCTTAGACAAGGCGCAAAACGCAGTAATAGCAGCGCTATTGCGAGTATTTGCAACGCTGGATAAGTGCAAAAAATCAAGTAGAAATGGCGGAGTTATTATTTATGCGTTACTTAATTAGATAAATTTGTTAAGATAGCAGATAAATAAAAGTGCGAAATAATTTTTTCCTTTATTGCCAGCAATCAGCTAGATAGTTGTTTGTTGGCTTTTTTATTTTTTTCATTTCACTTAACGCTCACCCAATACCCTCCTTTTAAAAAATAATAGTAATTTCGTGGGCAAAGTAAACAAATGGTTTATTTTATCATTTTTAATAAAAAAAACAAATTCAAAATGAAAAAAACAGGAATTACTTTTATCTGCACCATCCTATTAATGCTTGGTGTAGCTTGTGGCGATAGTAGTAGTACAAGTACAAGCACACCAACTACCAGCAGTAAATCCGATAGCAAAGCAAAGCCTAACTCGGCAAATACCCTTATCAACAAAGTATTAGCCCCAGAAGCCTTTAAAAACTTTGCTGCTAACAATGAGGTAACGCTACTAGACATTCGGACCCCTAAAGAATTAAAATCGACAGGTTATATTAAAGGAGCTAAAAACATCGACTTTTATGACGGTGGTTTTAAAGACGCAATGAAAAGCCTAGACAAAAGCAAACCCGTAATGGTTTATTGCGCTAGTGGCGGGCGTAGTGGCAAAACCGCTGGCATGTTAAAAGCCCTTAAATTTAAAGAAGTTTACGATTTAGACGGGGGAATGGGCGCATGGCTAGAAAAAAACTATGCCGTAGAAAAATAGCCGACATTTTAATGGATACTTTTAGGAGCAGTTTCACGTCCTTATTATACCAATACTTATTAACCCAAGTTGCGTATGTAGTCCCACACATTTTATATTTAATGCTAAACTGTTAAATCGCTAGATTGTTTTATCTGCTAACGCCAAGATATTACAAAGTTTCAATAGAAATACAGTATAAAAACTTTTTTTCTTAGGGTCTACAATATCAACATGGGTTAAGTTAATTATTTCTAACACCACCATTTTCATCTCCTAAATAAACTTTCACTATGAATAAACATTACCAGATTACTATTCCTAAGATACTATCTAATTATTTTTTTCGATCTATTTTAGTGCTGCTAATGTGCTTGGGGTGCGCCCTCACAAGCATAGCACAAAACAGCCTTAACACCACCTTGCTAGGGCATTTACCCTACGAAGATAACCTAAACGATATTTGGGGCTATAGCAAAAACGGAATAGACTATGGCATTGTTGGTACAACTGAAGGAACATCTATTGTTGATTTAACCGACCCTAGCAACCCTACCGAATTGTTTTTTTTTACAGGCGCAACCAGTACTTGGCGAGACCCCAAAGTATGGGAAGATTATGCTTATGTAGTAAACGAAACAAGCGGCGGCATGGCCATTATTTACCTAGGAGATTTGCCTAATAGCATAGATACCCTAAACTGGACAGGCGAAGGACAGTTTTACAATAACGACACCATTAACCACCAAGAAGCACACAATATTTTTATTGATGAAAACGGAATTGGTTATCTTTGTGGAGGCGATGCCGAAGATGTATTGATGATTGATTGTGAGGCCAACCCAACAAACCCGCCCGTTATAGGACGCTACACAGGCGGCTATGTACACGACTTGTTTGTAAGGAATGATACGATGTGGACAGCACAGATTTACGACGGTCATTTTTTTGTAGTAGATATTAGCGATAAAACCAACCCAATAATATTGGCCATCCAAAGCACGCCCTTTAATTTTACACATAACTTATGGTTAAGCGATGATGGCAATACCATTTACACCACCGACGAAAAAAGCAATGCCTTTGTTGCCGCCTACGATGTATCGGATATAACCGACATTAAAGAAATAGACCGTTACCGTGCTGGCCCAGGAACAGGATTAATACCGCATAATGTTTTTGTAAAAGGCGATTTTTTAATCACGTCCTACTACAAAAACGGCACAATGATTATGGATGCAACCTATCCGTATAACCTAATAGAAGTAGGTTATTTAGATACCTCTCCTTTTCCTGCCGAAAATGGATTTAAAGGTTGTTGGGGCGTGTATCCGTATTTTGAATCAGGCAAAATAATTGCCAGCGATATGCAAGAAGGCTTGTTTGTTTTTGATGCCGCTTTAACACCTGCCGCCTACCTAGAAGGAACTGTTACCAATGCCGATACTGGCCTGCCGCTACCCAATGTAACCATTATGATTGATACCTTATCGGTTTCGGTAACCAATACTGGTTTTAATGGCACTTACGCCACAGGTACGGCTTACGAAGGAACTACGCCCGTGTTTGTTAATTCCTATGGATATGAACCGCAAATTATTGACGTGAACTTTGTAAATGGTGAAATGGCGATTGTAGACGTAGCATTAGTGCCTTTACCCAGCTTTAATTTAAATATTGTAGTTACCAACATTTTTACGGGCGAACCCGTACTAGATGCCCCCATTAAATTAAGCCACTCCTTAGCCAATTTTGATTTAACGAGTGGCAGTACAGGAGCTGCAAATATTGAGCTGTTTTATACTGATGACTACGAAGTGTTTGTAGGAAAATGGGGATTTAAAACCGAACTCGTGCAACAGTTAGTAGATGGCAACACAGGTACTTTTTACATCAATTTAATACCCGAATACTACGACGATTTTGCATTGGATTTTGGCTGGGAAGTAACAGGCAACGCTACACATGGGCAATGGGAAAGGGTTGTTCCTACAGGTGTTGATTTTGCAGGAAATATTACCAACCCTTATACCGATGTATTTACCGATTTAGGAGAACATTGCTTTGTAACGGGCAATAGCGGAAGCATTAGCGATAATGTAAATGAAGGAGTAACTAACCTATATTCGCCTAGTTTTGATGTATCAACCTATGCCGACCCTTACCTAAGTTATTACCGTTTTTGCCAATTTAGTTTTGGTAGTGATGACACCTTGTTTATTAAGCTAGATAATGGTGTAGAAACGGTTGTAATAGAAGAAGTTTTCGAACAAGAGCCTAGTAACTTTGAAAGCGTTTGGTACCAAAACCAAATTCGCATTAGCGATTACTTAACGCCTACTGCCAATATGCAATTTTCGGCAACCATATCTGATTTGCCTGGCACAGGCCATGTAGTAGATGCCGCTATTGATGCTTTTAGGGTTTTTGACGAAGTAGCTGCACCCAGTGCCAATTTTATGGCAGATGTTACTAGCGGATGTGTTCCCTTAACAGTTAATTTCACCAACCTTTCTACCAACAACCCAACTACTTTAAACTGGGCATTTGAAGGTGGTGATATTAATACTAGTAACACGTTTAGTCCGCAAGTAACCTTTGAGTTGCCTGGCACTTACAGCATAAGCTTATTAGTAAGCAATAGTTTAGGCGAAGATGAAATAATTCAAAGCGAAATGATTACCGTATACGAAAACCCTGTTGCCGAAATCATTATTCCTAATACTATTATTTGTGAAGGCGATTGTATTGATTTAACAGCTGGGCTTATGGCAGATGGGGTTTCCTACACTTGGATAGGAGACGTAGATACATTTGAAGGAGCAGAACTAAATGTTTGTCCTACTAACGATTTAGAAAATAGCTATACTTTAGTCGCCACTAATGATGCAGGTTGTTCTAGCAGCACCTCTATTACTTTGCCTATAGAAACACCCCCTACTTTTGAAGTAGATTTCCCACTAACCGTATGCGAAAATAGTACTTTCTCGATGACCGCTACCCCTACAGATGGCAGCACACAAACCTATTATTGGGAAGCAGGCGAATGGAACGAAGAAGGCGCAACAGTAGAAACAAATGCCGCAGGTGTTTATTTATTAGTGGCAACCAATGAAGCTGGCTGTAATGCGGCTATTAATTTAGAAGTACTAGCAACCGCACCTATTAGTGCAAGCCTCACACCACCAGATAATTTATGCTTAGGAGAATCGTACAACATCGCATTTACGCTAAATGCCGATGAAAACAATGCCCCTTTCACCTACGATTGGGCAGGAGAAAACATCCTCGAAATTAACGATACAGGCATCAACTTTTTAGTAACTACCGCCAACGAAACTCTAGATTATACCGTAACGGTTACCGATGTTTTTGGCTGTACAACAAGCGCAACAACAAGCGTAATTGCTAACAATTGTGTATTTGTAGAAGAAACCCATTTAGACTCCAAAATTCATATTTACCCAAATCCTAACAAGGGTGTTTTTACCTTAAATTTAGAAATGGATGTGGTAGCAACTGCCCATTTAGAAATCCAAGTTTTTAATACCAAAGGGCAGTTAATACATCAGCAAAAAGGAATAACAGGAAATAGCCAAAACATTACTTTACCTAGCAATATTGATAGTGGCATTTATTATGTGCAGCTAGTTGCAGGAGCACAGGTATTTGTAAAGAAGGTAAGTGTTTACTAATAACAATAAAGCTATTTAAATAGAATGCTTATATGCGCCAAAAGGATTTAGTTCTTTTAGACAAATCTTTTTGGCGCATTATTATTTTATGTTTTTTTTGGCAGTGCGTTAACCTATATTGATATTGTAGTTCCCAGCAAAAAAAATTTATAATATATTTTCATTAAAACTTTGTGATAGCTCAACCTTAGCGGGTAAAACAATTTAGCGATTTAACAGTTTAACATTAAACATAAAGTGTGGGGGACTACATACACAACTTAGGTTAAGTAGTGCTTGACCGAAAAAGGCTAAGCCATTAACAGTTAGAGTGTTAGAT
>JAHDBT010000192.1 GCA_020630215.1 Bacteroidota bacterium | reverse complement strand
CATTCTATTCCACCAACAACACCGATTTACTAAAACTTCTTGCATCGGTAACAACCTGTACATAATACAAGCCTGCAACCTTTGGCAAAATGGTTTTTACGGTTTGGGTAGTTTGCGCTACACTTGTTTCGTAAACTAATTCTCCAATCGTATTATATATGTTTATTTTTGCTTTTTTGCTAGTTGCATTATTATTCGATGTTAAATTTAAATCAATAAACACTTTTCCTTTAGTTGGGTTGGGATATACTTTTACTAAATTAGCTAATTCCTGATTAGTAGCAGGCTCAATGTCAGTTGTATTAGTACAAGCAATGCCATTGTACTCTTCGCCTAGGGTGTAGCCTACGGTAAAGGTGTGTTTAATATTAGCCCCAAAATCGGGATCGAAAGTTTGGGCTATGGAGCCATCGGGCAATCTAATTTTAGGCCATAGGGATGGGGCAGGTTGTGCGCCTGCATTATCATTTGCCCACCACCATAAACCGTCTTGTATGCCACTATCGGTAAATTCTAAAACGTAGCAGCCATTGGGTAAGTCTAGAGCAACTTGGTAATTGGTATTGCTGCTAAAGCCATTTCCTTGCAGTACAATTTCGCCTGCATCATTTTTAACCGTATAAGCACTTTGAGCACCTTGGTTATCAGTTCTAAACTCAAAAATAGTTCCTGGTTCATACTTAGGAGGCAATTCGAAAGCACTAAGTTGATAGTTATTTTGTGCGTATTGATCTTGTCCAAAATTAGGCTCGCTTACTTCCACAAAAAAGCGGGGGTTATCAGTATTTAAATTGGTCCAATTAAATAAAGGAAGTGTTATTTCCTCACTTTCCATAAAGGCTAAATTGCCTTCCCAGCGGTAGTAGCAAGGAAAAGTACCCCAGCCAAAATCGTCTGTAACACCGTAGCTAATAAGTACACTGGTCAAGTCTGTAGCTCCAGTATTTTTAATGCGAATAATAGGCTGGTCACAAATAGGATTGTAGCGGCTTTTTAGAAAATCGTTGCTAGGAGCAAGCACCTCATCAATGGCTGCATCTAATATAAAATTAGGCGAACCATAAGTAATTAACTGGCTTTGTAATACCCAATTACCAGCAGGGGCAGCACTACCTTGAATCGCATAATCTAAAGTTACCTCACTGCCAGGGCTTACATGTGGGGTTAACTCATGGTCGTAGGTATGTACTGCTGCGCCTGGACACCATCCTGCCCTATCATACACCCAGGTGCCTCCTTGTGGATAAACAGGATTGGTAGCACATTCGTCCCATAATTCCCACGCAAATTGTTGTGCGCCATCTACATTTAAGGAGTGTGTTTTAGGACAAAATTCTGCACAGTTTTCGGAGTTGGTACCAAAACCATGTCCAGTAGTACGGGTTTTAATTCTAAAGTTAGAAGCGGATTGAGGAAGCTCAATGGTAATAGGTTCGCCTTGTGTGTCGTCTAAAAAAGAATTATAGGAAAAACTGCCGCCCCAAAGATTTTTTATTCCTAACACATTACGAGGAGGCGTACCTTTAATAAATAAAAATTCGAGGTTTAATAACTCTTGGTTATTGCCTGCTGATATAAAAACGGAATCTCTTAAAATAGGAGCGTAGTCGGTTACATCATAGGTCCAAGTTACGCCTTCGTTGTTAGGGCCTAGTACTAGGTTGATGCCGTAAGGGGTAATGTAACGAGCTATTTCGTAGGTAACTGTTGGGCTGTAATATTCGTGTATGGTGCCTTCAATATTTGCTTGTGCTGCTATTAAAGTAGAATCTAAAATCTCCCCATCGGTATTGTAGGTATAAGTGTAAATTTCGGCAGGCCAAGCATAAAACTGGTCGGTAGCGTTCGAGGGTAAATTAGGAGCATCGTCTGCTATAATTGCTCCTGTTCCTTCGTTTTCGTAAAGGCTTACAAATATCACATCATTGGGTATTTGGCTAACAGATATTTGTGTGTTTACTTCCGAAACATAGGTTCCTTGTTGAAAAATAATTTGTGGGCGTAAGCTTGTCGTTTGCATATTGCTATTAATATCTGTACCTGCTACTATTCCATTTACAGGCAAGCCAACCAATGCTCCATGAAGCGCATTTACACTTTTATCAATCGCTACTGTTCCTTCGCTGTCACCTAACTTATAATAGCCTATTAAGTGGTCGTAGTCAGGATGCGTATTGTTAACATCCTGATTCATCCATTCCCTAATCGTTAATTCGTCTAGTGCTTTATTCCAAATACGAAACTCTCGCATGTAGCCATCAAAATTATCGGAAAAATTATTATTAATACCATCCCCAATTCTAAATTCAGCTATGTTGCTCATCGTCAAATACTTGCCACTTTCGCTGTACCATTCTGCACCATTCAAATAAATTTTCATGCTGCCCGTACTTGCATTTTTTACAAATGCCCAATGGCTCCACACGCCTGCATAAGCGGCTAAGTCTGCTTGTTTATCAATACGGTCGTAATTGCTTGTACCGCTGTTGCCTGCATCCCAATAAATCCTGCCATTGCTCCACGGTAAATGCACATTTAAAACACGGTTGCCATTAGCATCTCGTCCTTCAAAATGATAGCTGTCTTGTGGAAGGAAATCGGGGTCGCCATACTGCCAAAAAGAAAGGGTTACTTCCTCGTCTAGCTGGCTAATTGCATCAACAGGAATATTTACATGGTCGCCGCCATTAAAATCTAAATATTCCAAATCTGCTAGGCTGTTTACACCAGCATTAAAACCCACATCGGTGGCAGCAATCGGATTCGGACTGCTGCTGTTTGTCTCGTTGGTATAACTAAAATCTACTACAATATTAGACGTGCCATCCCAATTAAAAGGCGTTAAAAAGTTAAACGTATGCCAGCCTGTTTCAGGAACAAATTCGGTATCCCAACGATAAACTTCTAGTAAGCCTTCCGTTTGAAAAGTATTAGCAGTTAGCTCGTTTAGGGGAGTGGCCTTTACACGGATGGTTAATTTTTTAAGGTCGTGGGCAATGTCATTTCGGTTGAGTTGTAAGTCGGTAATATCACCAGCAACCAATCCTGCGTCTAGTAACTCGGCTGCGGTCCATAAAAATTGGCTACGTCCTGTTTTTTGGGTCGAGCCTAAAGTAAAAGCATCTATATCATCCGCTTCACCAATATTAACCATATTCATAGATAGGGTTTCGGTGTGGTTAATACTTTGTTGTACTTCTTCAATAGTAGAAAATGTAGTGTCGTTGGTATAGGATAATTGTGCTACATCTTCGCCATTTACCGTTATCATGGATTGCGATAAATACACCGAATCCATTTCGCCAGCGTAGTTGGTAATATAGGTGTAGGAAAGATAATCCCATTGCCCACAATCAAATTCATCATGAGCCGTGGCAGGGTCGCATTTAAGGGAGTATTTCATCAATATTTTTTCGTAAGTTTCGTTGCCAGCGGGCATATTAAAGCTGCCACGATAGGGTGCGCTCCATCCTTGAGGACTTGGATCGTCGTAGGTAAATATTGGTACAACAAGGGTGTCTTGTGCGTTTGCTAAAGGAGCGTAGCCCAGCCAACAAAAAAACAAAGCTAGTAGTGCAAATACTTGTATAGGAGTAAATTTTTTGTTCATGCTAATTTTTTTTAAGCTCATAGATTTTATGATTGAACCCCAATTTACTCAATTTTTAAAGTTTTTGTTATATCAACTAAAATGTTTTTTTGCCAATTGTAAGGCATCAAGCGCAATTTGTTGGTTTTTAACCGTTTTTGCACTGCCCCAATGTTGTTTCGATACTGTTGCAATAAAAAAACAGCCATACAAGCGATACAATAAATACTTGCTTTTAAAATGCTTACTTAATGTGCGAACAGTAGTATATCCTTCCATAAAAGGCGTTTCGCTTCCAGGGCATTCTGCTAGTACGCTGTAAATATCGTTGAGGTCAAATTCGGGGTCGCCAGCAATGGCCCACTCAAAATCGAGGACGCTGCTAATGCGGTTTTGGTGGTAGAGGAGGTTGTTAAAATGATAATCAACATGTACCAAGGAAGGACTCGCTACCGCCTCCCATAACTGCCGATTTTCTTTAAAAAGTTGTTGAAAAGTGCTAAGTACTGCTGCATCAAAAAGTTGAAATTGCTGGCAGTCTTTAACAGTAGCCCTTACCAAGTGTTGCAGGTAAGCATCCCAAGTAGCAAATTGCAAACTAGGCAGGATTAAATCGCCAAATTTGGGCAAACTAATTTGGTGTATTTGTGCTAATAATTGTCCTGCCTCATGAGCCAACTTATTTTGTGCCGCGCTAGAAATTTCTTGCCAATGGGTTAATATTTCCTGCCCTTCCATTTTAGTCATTATCATAAAATCATAAGGAATACAGGCCCTCGAATTATCCAACACCATACAAGTAGGAACAAGTACGTCTGTATTTTTAAGTAAGTTAAAAGCCAATGCTTCTCGCTGTAATTTTGGTGAGGCTGGATCTCGAATATTTACCTTTAAAACATAAACATCATTAATTATTTTAATCGGATTAACAATCCCAGTACTATGGTCCTGTACTTTCCACACTTCGCCTAATTGGTGCTGCGTAAATATTTTTTGAAGGAGGGTTTGGGTAAATTTCATGAGGGTAAATTTAAAGAACAAATTTAGCGAAAGAAATAATTTTTAAGAAACAATAGACAAACATCAAGGTTCTAAAATACTAATTGGCAGTATACAAAACCGGGGGAACAACGCTTCAAACTTCCCCTAAAGTAAACTAAATATCCCTGAGTTTAAAATAGCCTAACATACTAGGAGGAAGGAGGCAATGAAGCCACAAAAACTTCATGTAAGCCTGTGCAAAACCCCATATAATTTCTTGTCTCCCTTTGTACAAGTCTTGTTTTAAATCTTTGACCTGTTTATCCAATAAGGAAAAGTACTTGACACTTTACAGCGGCGTAGCGAAGCGAAACCGTCTATATACCAAGTACTCGCTACTATCTACCAAAAAAGTGTCAACCGCTTAGATAAAGATGTCAAATTTTTAATAAAAAAAAACTTGCCTAATGGTTACTCTGCCTTTTTACAGTTGATATGCCTACATAAATACCAAAATAAATAATGGGCAAATGTGCTAGTTTTTAACAAAAACAATTCTGGTTACCCCCTCAAAAGCAACATCCATTGTTTGAAACAAAAAATTTTAAATCCTTTGATTTATGAAACAGCAATTACACAAACAAAACGCAATTAACTGCAAAAAACAAGCCTGCAATTTATTAGGCAGTTTATTAACAAGTGTACTAAGTCTTAGCATTTTAATAGGCATTACTAGTACAATCGTACAGGCACAAAACTGTATTAATGATCTAACCACTTACTCCTGTGTACAACAATACTCGGAAGGAATTACAGGTAATGGATTTATTACGGGGGTACAGCTCTTAGAAAACAGTAGTACTGATGTTTTACTCGATGTGTCAAGCGCAGACGAGTGCAACACCTATGCTAACTTTACCAACGATGGCACTAATGGCAACCCCATAGTCGAATTACATTCGGGAGAAACCTATACGCTTAATATTGGCAATAATTTAAGTGCTGATGATTTAGCAGGTTATTTAGCTAGGATAGCGGTGTATATAGATTTTAATCAGGATGGGGTTTTTGATATGCATGCAGAGGAAAACATTACTAACACTTACGAAATTACTAGTGTAGGAGATGCTCAAATTTCCTTTGTTGTGCCTTGTACAGCAGTAGGCGGGGCAACCAATTTACGAATTGTACAAGCACTCATGTCGTATAACTCTATCTGGTATGATACCTCCTTTTCTGAGGAAATCATAGTTTGTGGTTGCGACTATGACTATGGAGAAACAGAAGATTACACGGTAAATATCAGCGACTGTTGTAATGCCGCTCCTATTGAAGCTAACTTTACAGTAGAGCAAATGTATTTGTACGACAATGTAGGTATTACAGATGGGCTGAATGAATTATTTGCTACAGAAGCACACCAATTTTTTAGTGTATTAAATAATTACAATGGGCAGTATACTTATTTCTGGGATTTTGGTGATGGTAATATAAGTGCCGAACAAGACCCATTACACGAGTATGCAAATTCTGGTAATTACGAAGTAAATTTTACCGTAAGCGATGAGTGCGGCAATAGCTATACCGAAACACAAGAATTAAAAGTATACTGTACTGCCGACTTTCTTTACTACGAACCTTGGGGTTATTATACTGCCAACATTGATTTTGGCAATTTAAGTGTAGGAGGAAATTATGACGGACCTCCTTTTTATAATTATACTTACGAACCAGCAGAAATTTTAGAAACAGGCAATACCTACGCTATTAGCATTACCAATAACGAAGTTACACCTGTATCGCCTGCTAACACCGTAGCCGCTTGGATAGATTACAATCATGATGGCGATTTTGATGATGATGGCGAACAGTTAGGGCAACATGAATTTACCCAAGAAAACGAAAGTATTACCATAGATTTTACCGTTCCTCAAATGTGTATAGATGCGACAGAAATAATGGGTGGACAAACTCGTTTAAGAGTACGCCAATTAAACAACGATATTAGCGATGTAGAAGTAGATGCTTGCACCCAGTATTCTTGTGGAAATGTGTTTGACTTTACTGTTGATATTAATGCTGCCGATATAAATATTATCTGTGATTGCGATTACAGTATTTGTTTAGGACAACAAGAACGCTTACGTACGAATTTAGAACCAGGGTTTAACTATCAATGGTATAAGGATGGTATCGCTATTGCTGCACCAGAAGGTATTTCTGCCGAACCATATATCACAGAAGCAGGTTTGTATACTGTAGAAGCAATTAACATGAGTACACAATGCCGTTTAAGTGACCAGATATTGGTAGAAGCCAATACATTACCTACTCCAACAATATTATGTGCAGATCCTACCGTATGTCAAGAAGATTTACCGCTAGGAATAGACTTAGAAGTAACGCCTAGTAGTGATACCGAACCCGATTATTACGCCCATGAATGGTACTTGGATGGTAGTTTATACTCTACCCTAAATCCAATTACTGTAACGCAACCAGGTATCTATTCTGTAGTAGTGCAAAACGGACAGGGTTGCCAAGATACCATATATCGTGAAATTAGTGTGTTTGAACCACCAGTACCAGAAATAATGGGCGATGGAGCCATTTGTGAAGGTGGTTCTGCTACTATTAGTGTAATGCCTATTTACAGTTACTACGAATGGATAGGACCAGATGGAATAACTGTTATTAATGCAGGTATTAGTATGAGCGAAGTTACCGTGACTGAACCAGGTATATACACCTTAAATGTATCTGACCGACAAGACTATTGTGAAGGCAGCAGCACTTTTGAAGTGCAAGCACCTAGTCCTATTACAGTAAATGCAGGACCTGCCAGTATCAACTTTTGTACAAATGATGAGGATGGTGTTACCCTCGGAGGCAATCCATCTGGAAACGGTGGCGTAGCTCCTTTAACTTACGACTGGAATCCTGTTGACGGATTAGATGACCCAACAAGTCCTAATCCAACCATCATCGATCCTAGCAGCATTCCTTCCCCTATGTTTTATACGCTAGTAGTTACCGATGCAAACGGTTGCTCGGCAACTGATGAGGTAGAAGTAATTGTACAAGAAGCTCCTAGTTTAAATATGGGCGATTTTGCAGTATGCCAAAGCGAAACCGTAAGTTTACCAATGCCCGATTCTAGCACCAACATTACCGCTACCTGGCGTTTATTACCCAGCTACGATTTAGTAGCCGACCCATCTATGGTAACCATTACCGAAACCACCGAGTTTATTGTTTCTTTAGTAAATGGCGATACAGGATGTAGCAACAATAGCCAAACGCTAATCATTAGCGCAATGGATGTTCCTGAAGTAGTAACCAATGGCGATGCAACAATTTGCGAAGGCGAATCAGTAATGATTGAAGCATTTAGTGAAATAATAATAACCAACCCTGATGTTCTATACTATTGGACTCCAGCCGACGGATTAGACGATCCAGAGAGTTTATATCCAACGGCTAATCCTACTGCAACCACGACTTATACATTTTACCTAGCGTATGCTAATTCTGAGTTTAGCGGTATGCCTTGCGAAGTAACTACCGATTTAACGGTAACCGTAGAACCATTACCAATAGTAGAGTTTGTAACTTGCCCATCTTGCCCTACTGCTATTTGCAACGGTGCGAGTTTAGCATTAAAAGCAAGCCCTGGATTTAGCAATTATACTTGGTACGATGAAACCTATACAGAATTAGAAAATGGTCCTAGCGACGAATACACCATCAATGAAGGTGGTATTTACCACGTAGCCGTAACAGGCGACAATGGCTGTAGCGCAATGGCAACAGATACGATTGGGGTATTACCAACTCCTCAACCATTACTAGGTTGCGCTTCACCAGAAATGTGTCCTGATGGAAGCACCACTATTTTTGTGCAAAATCCAGAAAACTATCCTAATGGAACTACCTTCCGTTGGTACAATGTAAATGATGATAACACCGTAATTAGCTACGATAATTATTTAGAAGTAAATGCCAATGATATTGATGGTGTAGGAAGCTTTTATGCAGAAGTAACCGAAAATGGTTGTACGGGCACATCCGAAGCTTTTGAAGTAATTGTATATCCTGCACCTAGTACAGAAATTACAGGAACATTTGGTTTTTGTGTAGGCGGCAGTACCATCTTAGAAGCGGGTGCTAACGACCCAACTACAGGCGCAGCAATTACCGCTTACCAATGGTACTTTGAAGGCAATGAAATAACAGGCGAAACCAACCAAACCATCACCGCAACACAAGCAGGTCAATACTACGCTTACTTAACGGATGAGAATGGTTGTGAAGGCTATAGCATGGATATATTTGTAGAAGAATGGGCAGCACCAATTGCCAATGCAGGTGTCGACCAAAACTACTGCGATAACCAAACCGAAGGTGTTCAAATTGGTAGCGAACCAATTGATGGTTATATTTACGAATGGTCGCCAGTAGATGGTCTATCTGACCCAACGATTGCCAACCCAATTGCTTACCCTATTGTACCTACCACTTATGTAGTGTATATTACTGATGCTAATGGTTGTACAGCAATGGACGAAGTAGGGGTTGATGTATTTCCTGCTCCTTATTTAGAATTGCCAATAGTTGAAGGATGCACAGGGCAAGAGGTGGACTTAGCAGCAGCAATTGGCATTCCTGAAGGATTCATCGTTTCGTTTGCTTGTTTAACCGACCCAGCTACACCAATCCTAACGCTAACAACAAGCATGACTTGTGATTTAACAATTACAGATAATGCAACAGCTTGTTCAACAGAACAAGTGCTAGAAATTTTTGTACATGAATTACCTATCATTACCATCCCTAATCCAGAACCAATTTGCGCTGGAAGTGAGGTGGAACTAAACCCATTAATTGAAGGTGCGTTTGAATATGTAGAATGGTCGCCAGTTGATGGTTTAGACGACCCAACTAGTCCTAATCCAATAGCTAATCCTAGCGAAACAACGACTTATACGTTAACTGTTTATTATGGTGCCAATAGCATTGATGGTAACATTTGTTCTACTAGCGAAATGGTAATGGTAAATGTAAATGCTGTACCAGAAGTAGAACCAGATATTTGCCCAACTTGTCCTAATGCAATTTGTGAGGGCGTTGATTTTGAATTATCGGTAACGCCCGGTTTTGTTAATTATGCTTGGTATGATGAGGATGGAAACTTACTTTATAGTGGACCAGAAAATACTTATACAGTTAATCAAGGAGGCTCTTATTTAGTAGAAGCAACCGACGAAAACGGATGTGTAGCAACAACCACTATTGTAATTGGGGAATTATTTACACCAGAACCAATACTAGGATGCAGCGAACCAGAATTATGTCCAGAGGAGGCAACCACCATTTTTGTGCAAAACGCTCCCGATTTTCCAGCAGGCGCACTTTACCAATGGTACAATGCCAACGACCCAACTACGGTTATCAGCAATGCCAATTACTTAGAGTTAAATGCTGCCGACTTACCTTACGGCGAATCTAACTTCTACGTAGTAGTAACTATTGATGGTTGTCCTGGAACCTCTGAATATCAAACCATCATTGTATTTGAACCACCAGTAATTATAGTAGATGGCGAAACCACTTTTTGCGAAGGCGGCTATACCGTACTAAATGCAGGCGAAGGATACACCAGCTATGCATGGTACTTAGATGGAAACTTAATTAGCGAAGACCAAGTGATTGACGCAACACAAGCAGGCATTTACGACCTAGTAGTAACCGACGAGTACTGCGAAGGAATGACCAGCATTGAAGTAAACGTTTATCCTAATCCAATAGTAGAAATAGAAGCATTTAACAACCCAAGTTGTGGCGAGCCAGTAGAGTTATTAGTACTAGGAACAGACCTTACGGTAAACTGGGACAATGGCGAAACCAACAACCCAATTGCAGCAACAGCAACAGGTACTTACTGTGCAACTGTTACAGATATGAATGGCTGTACAGCAACAGCATGTGTTGATGTAATCATCAATACGCCTCCAGTAGTTGTTATCGAAAGTCCTAACAACCCAAGTTGTAGCGAAGCAGTTGAATTATTTGTGGTAGGTGCAGAAGACGCTTCAATTAGCTGGGATAATGGTTCAACAGACAACCCAATTTTTGTAGAAGAAGCAGGCACGTACTGTGTAACCGTTACCGATGAGAATGATTGTTCAACAACAGAATGCGTAGACGTAATAATTAATACACCTCCAGCATTTGTAATAGAAAGTCCAAACAACCCAAGTTGTGGCGAAGTAGTAGAGTTATTTGTAGCAGGAACAGAGGGAGCAGTAAACTGGGACAACGGTTCAACTGATAACCCAATTTTTGTAGAAGAAGCAGGCACTTATTGTGTAACCGTTACTGATATAAACGGCTGTACCGCAACAGAATGTGCAGATGTAGTAATTAATACACCTCCAACAGTAACAATAGAAAGTTCTAATAACCCAAGTTGTGGCGAGCCAGTAGAGTTAATCGTACTAGAAACGGAAGGTACTATTAGCTGGGACAATGGTTCAACTGATAACCCGATTGTAGTAGAAGAGGCAGGTACGTACTGTGTAACCATTACCGATGAGAATGGTTGTACCGCAACGGAATGCATAGAGGTGATTTTCAATATTCCACCAGCATTTCTTATCGAAAGCCCAAACAACCCAAGTTGTGGCGAGCCAGTAGAGTTATTCGTAGTAGGAACAGAAGGCGCAGTAAACTGGGATAATGGCGAAACCGATAACCCAATTTTTGTAGCAGCATCTGGCACTTACTGTGCAACCGTAACCGATATGAATGGCTGTACATCAACAGAATGTATAGACGTAATTATGAATACACCACCAGTTGTAGAATTACCAGAAATGGTATCAGGTTGCGAAGAAGTAATTTTAACAGATACTTACGCAGGCGGCATCTGGTCTCCTAGCGATTTAGCTTTAGAAAGTGGCGAATACTGTGTAACCGTAGAAGATGACAACGGCTGTATTACAGAAGCTTGTTTATTCGTAGAAGTATATCCTGCACCAACCTTTAGCTTAGGCGAAGAGGTAACAAGCTGTGGCGAACCTGTAGAATTATTTGCAGGCGATGCATGGGCAAGCATTGAGTGGGAAAGTGGCGAAACATCTCCTAGCATTATTGCTATTGAAGGTGGTACTTACTGTGCCACCGTAACCGATGAGAATGGTTGTTCTGCAACAGATTGTGTAGATGTAATAATTAATGTAGCTCCTACATTTACGGTAGAAGCCATTGGAAATCCTAGCTGTGGCGAGCCTGTAGAATTATTTGTAGGTAGTATAGAAATAGCTGCAATTAACTGGGACAATGGCGCAACAGACAACCCAATATTTGTAGAATCAACAGGCACTTACTGTGCTACCGTAACAGATATGAACGGCTGTACGGCAACGGAATGTGCGGAGGTAACTATCAATACCCCTCCTGTAGTAGAATTACCAGAAACAGAAGAAAGCTGTGAAGCAATTTTCTTAGCAG
>JAHDBT010000191.1:4552-12119 GCA_020630215.1 Bacteroidota bacterium | reverse complement strand
CTTTACCTGATGTAGAAATTCCATCAACGGATGCAGTTACGGATGCATTATCAGATGCAAAAGACACGGTTACAGATGTCGCTAGTAATTTAGTGCCCGATGTAGAAGTTCCATCAACGGATGCCGTTACGGATGCATTATTAGACGCAAAAGATACGGTTACGGATGCCGCTAGTAATTTAGTGCCCGATGTAGAAGTTCCATCAATGGATGCTGTTACGGATGCTTTACCTGATGTAGAAATTCCATCAACGGATGCAGTTACGGATGCATTATCAGATGCAAAAGATACGGTTACGGATGCCGCTAGTAATTTAGTGCCCGATGTAGAAGTTCCATCAATGGATGCCGTTACAGATGCTTTACCCGATGTAGAAATTCCATCAACGGATGCAGTTACGGATGCATTATCAGACGCAAAAGACACGGTTACGGATGCCGCTAGTAATTTAGTGCCCAATGTAGAAGTTCCATCAATGGATGCAGTTACAGATGCTTTACCTGATGTAGAAATTCCATCAACGGATGCAGTTACGGATGCATTATCAGATGCAAAAGATACGGTTACGGATGCCTTACCCGATGTAGAAGTTCCGTCTACGGATGCTGTAAGTGATGCGGTTAGTGATGCAGGGGCGGATACCGAAGGTACAATTACGGATGCTATTAGTGATGCAGTAACAGATGTAAAGAATACAATTACAGATGCATTTTCGGGACTATTTGGCAAAAAGGATAATGGGGGAGAGAAATAATAAACCCCATTTGCAAGTTTAAAAATTAACAAAAAAAAATCGACAACAGTGCTTAAAACAAGCATCGTTGTCGATTTTTTTTTGCTATGACCTTGCGTTATTCGAAGCAAAGACGTACTGTTTTTTTGAAAAATAGTACGTTTATCAGGTCATTTTTTAGCTGCAAGCCACCCGCTTTATGCCCGTTACGCTCCAGCCGTGAGGCTGGAACGGGCGTTCATTTTTACAAAAAATGAACGCAGGGTCAAGCGTCCCGCTTGAGCCAAACGGTATTCAAGCGGGTGGCTTGCAAAAGTTTCGATTTTAATTTGCTCTTAGCACACTTCACGAAGTGTCAAGTAAAACTTATAGTGAATGAAACATGCCAAAATTTTCTGTAGGAAAATTCCGCTAATGATTATTGCAACATTGAATTGGAGTTATGCTTTTTTCTTCCTCCTTCCATATTCACAAAAAGAAGGCAAATGCTGAGTAGTAACCACAATTCCTTTAATTTTTACGTTTGTTTTTATTCTTAAAATCACCTCTTTTTAGGGCTTTAAAAAATTCTGCCCAAGCAAAAACATCAAACACTTTAATGTGTGGGTTTTGCCCTGCGCTGTATAAACTAGCCGAATATTGGCGCATTTGGTAACTGTAGTTTTCTCGTCCGTCCATTTTCATCGAGAGGGCTAGTTCTTGCATTCGTTCTTTTTCTAGGTTTCGTTGTGCTCTTGTTAAATCATCATTTGGTACTTCGGCATTTAAAAATGCTTGTCGAAACTCTTCTTTGGTTGGCCAGGGGTAAATCATGGCTTCGGGTAGTACAACGGTATCACGCTGCATAAACTGAATAACAGAATAGGTATTTTCTTCTAAGTCGCTAGGAACAACCAAGCTGGCCTTTTTATAACCTACCGCCGAAAAGCGAATAGTATCTCCCTTGTGAACTACAAACGAAAAAAAACCTTGGCTATTAGATACGGCTCCTCTACGAGTATTTTTATCCCATATATTGGCATACAAAACGGGTTGTAGGCTATCGTTGGCCATAATAATTCCCGAAAATTGTATTAGTGTTTTGCTTTTACTCATAAAGGCCGAGGAGTTTTGGGCAAAGCCAGTATTGGTGCTAGTGCAAACTAATAACAATAAAAAAACGATAGTGATAATGATTCGCATCTTTTTAATTTAACAATGGAAATGGAAAATAGGAATTTATTTTACACTGTTCCAAACAAGGGGCTAGACAAGAGGATAGAACAATTGTTGGTACAAAATTAAGTAAATATACGCAAATTTAGTAATAAACATTGGTTTGCGCCTATCGTTTATAATTTTGAATGTGCAATGATTTAACGCAAAAAATAGGGTAGGCGTTGTGTGTAAGCTCAATAATATTTTTGCGGTTTTAAATGGTAAAACTAGTGAAGAGGTAATTGAAATAAAAGGAAAGGACATGTTTATTTTTCTACTTTCACTTATTTGATAAACAAGTCAAGGGAAGCAAAAAAAGAGCAACCTACTGCAAAAATGGACAGCGGTTTTTTAGGGGCAAACAAGTTTATGGGTTAAACTAAACAATTTGCAGATAGGTTAAGGCTCCTTTTACTACTAAACAAAGATAATTAGGATTAAACTTAAAAGGTTAAAACAGTGTTTTAGGAAAGTGCGAGTATAAAACAGCTACAAGGAGTGCCTGTATTGATTTACCTCGCACTTATGGTTTTTAGGGAAAAGTGTTATTGGCTTTTTAATAACAATGTAAATGTAAGGCAGAAAAACGAGTAGAAAAAATACTTAATTAGGTACTTGTCAAGCATTTTATCGAAGGTTTTTAGAGTGTTTTATGGTGTTGTGTAATATCTAACAAACTGGTTATTAATTGTTTGCTTTGTTTTTTCTTTGAGATCAATTATAGGGCTTATCGGATGTTTTTTTAATAACAATAAATAAGGACGGTAAAAAAAAATAAACTCAGGTTGATTTTTTTTTAACAAAATAAAATTTTTATAATGTATTTCTGTTAAAACTTTGTAATACCTTGGCCTTAGATATAAGCATGCAAAGACAATTTAGCGATTTAACAGTTTAACCTTGAATACAAAATGCGTTGTGCCGAGCGAAGCCGAGACATGTGGGACTAGTGGCTCAAAACTTAAGTTTCTGATGATTAAGTCGCTGTATTTTTTTTCTGTTACAAGGCATTGCGAGGGAGCATAGCCGTAGCTACGTGACCGAGCAATAACGCAGTAGCAGGAAAAAAAGACAAGGCTTGGGTCATCAAGAACTTAGGTTTTGAGTCACTAGATACACAATTTAGGTAAAGGGTGGGGAATAAAAAAAAGTGCCACCTAAAAAAGATGACACCTTGAAATTGGGAATACCGACAAATTTGAAAACCCTTTAGGACTGTTCAAATCTAGATTTTAAACAGATTTGCCAATAGTTAAATAGATGAACACAATAGAAATTATACGGGCGCATATTCTATTTGCATAATTAGTTCTTCATTATTTTTTTATTAAATTTGTACTTAGTGAATGAGAAAAAATAAACTCCACCACTTTGATTATTTTTTTTTCCAATGCGGCGTTGCAAATGCTCGTAATAGCGCGCTATTACTGTGCTTTGCGCCTTGCCCTGAAAAAAACAATCGCACATCTTGGTGGAGTTTATTTTTTTCATTTCACTTACCTAAGTGAAAGTGACAAAAAAAATAGCCTAAATTATATTTCCTGTTTTACGGTATGGCTCATAGCTTGTTGCTTATTTGTACTTTTAACAATGGTAAAATAGTGCAACGCTACTTTTTGATTATTATTTAAGTCTATCTTTTCTACCACCTCTTTTTTAGCATTGGTTAGCACCTTAAAAACACCTTTGTCTAACCAAAACTCATGGCTATCGGAATTGTAATAACGAGTGTTTTCATGGTTGTCATCAACAACTCCTACTTTAATAGTTAGCTTATCATTATTAGAAAACTGGTTTTTACTACTTGACTTAGCAAAGTTTTTTGTTTTGTCTTGTTCTTTAGAAGCGGCTTTATCCGATTTAAGAACATGGTTTTGTAAGCTAACATTTTGTATGCTGGTAAGATGAGAAAATTTGGTATTTTCGTGATTATCATCAACAACACCAACTTTTATATCTTGGCCATTTTCACCAGAAACTTCTTTACTAATTTTAATAGTAGCTCGAATATTAATTGGACATTTCAATTTTGTTTGATCGTGTACAAACAGGACATGGCTTGCTTTAAAATTGACCATATAGGTCAAATTAGAAGATAAATTCATAATTATAGAGTTTTGATTATATGATATAAATCCTTGCGCTAGGATTAAATAAATTTAAAATGGCAACTTTTCTTATGTAAAATTAGATGAGCGATTGGCAATCGCTGTGGTGTTTTTTATATGTATAAGTTAGTAGTGGCGCTTTTCAAGGTTGAATTATAATATCTATTAGCTGTTCATTATTAAGTGGTTATAGTAGTTGGACTTAGAGGCGTTAAAAAAGACACTTAAAAAAGCTACTTTTTTGTGGCAAAAATATAAATATAGCACTATTTTTACATTTTATAGACAATTGTTAGTCTTTAACTTAGGTATGTTAAATTTTTGTTACTCATAACAAAGTACTCAAACAGGGGAATGCTTTTTTTGTGCTAATTTGTTGATAATTATAAAATTTGGTGTAAAAATATTTCCTAATGCCTAGTTTTATAGACTAGGTATAGGGAGCTATATGAGGTTTAGTGAATAGAATAAATAATAATGGTAGGGTTTATTTTTCTATCACTAATAGCTTTAAAACAGGTGCGAAGTGTTTAGGTGTTACTGTTGAATGATAAGGCAAAAATGAACTAAAAATGAAACATTTTCAAGGCCTAAAAACACTAAATAATAGAAGCCTGAATAACGCTTTTTGGGTGCGTTTTTAACTTAAATAATTGAAAATCAATATTTTGCGACAGACTTTTTTATACAATTCATTGTTTTTTGTCGAAAAAAAAATGCTACTATGATGAAAAATGAATAATTTGTTTGTGAGGAACCTAGTTATAAATCTTGTAGGAGACAGAAGGAATAACATCGAAAGTGAAAAAATAGTAGTCACTGCCCAACACAGTGACTACCTGAAACCCTCCGTAAAAGATTTGCCCAAACCTTTTACTTAACTGAGTTTCCTAAAACTTTTCCGACTAAAAGCAATTATTTTGGTTCTTTCATTCATTAGGCAGCTGACAGTTGTTTGTAGGTAATGGTTTGAATCAATTGTTATACAAAAGTAAAAGGCTAAAACGCTAATTTTGGTTCTTTTTACATGAAATAATAGACGCTTCAGTATGCTATTTAGGATATAATATGCTGATAATTAATTACTTAGCTCAAAGAATAATAGAAACATGCTAGTTAAAGAACACCTCTTTTATTTTATAAAATCGCTCACTACAGCCGAAAAACGGTACTTTAAGTTGTTTATAGGGAAAAAAAAGGAAGTGCGGGATTACTTGTTGTTATTTGATACACTTGATAAACTGGATAGTTATGACGAAGCTTTTTTAATACAGAAATTTAAAGACAAAAAGTTTATTAAATGGCTACCTACGGCAAGAGATTATTTATATAAGTTATTGCTTAAAAGCATGCGTGCTTATCGAGTAAATGGACCCGTTAGTGATAAAGTAAGCAATTTGATTATTAATGCTAATATTTTTGCAGAAAAGAAACTGTATACACAAGCACTCAAGCAATTAAAAAAAGCAAAAAAATTAGCCACAGAAAGCCATCACGAATTAAGGTTAATAGAAATAAATAAACTAATTAGGAGCATTAAAAATAGAGCTGCTATGCTTTTGTTTGAGGAAGCTTCGGATATGGAACGTTCTTACAAAGCAGACATTAACTTATTGGAGCAACAAATTGAGTTGCGGGAATACCAGTATTTATACGACCGTATTTTTTTATTATCTAAAAGAAGGCTGAATCAATTAAAGGAAAATGAGCAAAGCGAATTATCCGAAATTATGAATCATACATTGGTAAAGGATGGAAGTAAAAAAAAGGCCTTTTACAGTGTACTCATTTATTACAGTGTATGGGCATTGTATTACAGCATTCAAAATAAGGCCACCGAGCGATTAGAGTGCCTAAGCCAAATGATTCAACATTTTGAAGATAACCATACCTATCAATCGCATACAACCTCTTATTTACCCATTTTAGGTAATTACCTAACCGCCTGCTTTAATTCCGAACGGTACCAAAGTTTCCCAAGCATTTTGCAAAAAATTAAACAAATGCCGTTCAATAATTTTGAACAACAGTACATCTATTTTAACAATATACTGTACCTCGAATTTTTATATTACATTAATACAGGACAATTAGAAGAAGGTCTAAAAATGGTGCCCGTTTTAGAAAAAGGACTTAACAAATACGAACGAGACTTACACGAAAACAAACGTTTAGCCATTAGCTACAATGTTGCTTTACTGTATATGTTTGTGAGCGACTTTAAATCTATGTTGCAATGGATTAACAAAATTGTGCTAAATGCTAGAACAAAAGTGCGGCGAGATATTCAAAACTTTGCCCTTATTTTTCAAATTATTGGCAATATGGAAACCGAACAAGGCAATGTTGTTTTTTTACACAACTTGTGTGCATCTAACAGGCGGCAGTTAAGTAGAAAAAAACAATTAGGTAACTACGAAAAATGCATTTTTAGCTACCTCCGCAAAATAGCCGAAACCATTAATAAGCAGGATTTAAAGAATTTATGTAAGCAGCTTAAAGCAGAATTAGCCACAATTAAAAAAAACTCCCAAAAAGATTTGATGGGGTATTACGAAATAGGCTTTTGGCTGAACTACAAAATTGATAATATACCAATTCGTAAACAATTACTTAAAGCAATTGAGAAGGATAGGACATCGAGTTAAACTGAACCGAAGGAGAATAAGGTGTTATTGGTATTTCCCATTTAGGTATTTTAAAGTGGATTGTTCCTGGGTACTATCCACTTTTTCTATACAATCTTCGTTTTTATCTAGGTAATAATTGGTGCTGATGATGTTATTTTTAACCAAAATATCATAGTATTCAGCACCAGCACTTGTATTTTTTAAAATATGGAGTTGCTTATTTTGAGAAGTGAATTCACCATTACAGTTCGTATCCCATTCGCCATTAAACTGCTGTACAACATAATTTTTGAGCACCCTCTTTAGGGAATCGCTATTACCCGTTTTGGCTTTTACAAATAAAGAAAGTGTTTGATAGGAATAAGGATTGGGACGAGAACTGCCACTCGAAGAAAGACAGATGCCAAAGGCAGTTGTTTCTTCGGCTAAATTGTAAAAAACAGTATCAATAAAGATATGCTTTAGCCGAATAGCGTCAGAGTACCATTCATTCGTAGTTGAATTTTCAAAAAAGCGATGTTTTATAAGTCCTGTTTTACTATCAACAATAAGGATATGGCTATTCAACTCAAAATAGGCTTCGTCTTCGTCCTCTTCTGTAATTTCAGGAATCACAACTATCGTTTCACTCGTATCGTGAGGCAGCACCTTAGCGGCAATAAGATTGGCTTTACACACACTTAAATCAAGGTTTAATTGTTGAAGAACCTGTTGAATCAAGTCGTCGTTTTGTGCGGTACTGCTACTACAAAAGCCTAGCCACAAGCATAGGAAAAAAAAGCTTTTCATGTTGATGTTTAAAATATTGCCTCGGTCTATTATAGCTCCGAAATATTAATTTTATCTTGAACAATAAAGGAACGTTTAAACTCTTTTTTTGCTTCATAAAAAACACGGT
>JAHDBT010000191.1:0-4452 GCA_020630215.1 Bacteroidota bacterium | reverse complement strand
TCTTGAACAATAAAGGAACGTTTAAACTCTTTTTTTGCTTCATAAAAAACACGGTAGGCTTCAAATCGATCTTTAAAATCGCCTAGGCGAAGTTTAAAAAAAGGAGCGTCATAGGTTTCGTAGGCTCTTATATCGGGAAACATTTTTAGCAGTGCTGCTTTTTGTTCTCGTACCAATTCTCGGTTATTATCTTGTATAATTTGTACTCGGTAACCTGGTATAGTCCTCGATTTTTGAGCAATATTAGCACGTACTTCTAATAACTGACCAATATTGTCGTGTTTAATTACATTGCTACTTTGTGCTTGTAACAAGGCAGCATTACTTGTGCTATACACAATCGTAAAAACAATAAAAAACAATAATATTTTTTTCATAATAAGATAGGCTATGATTATTGAGTGATAAGCATAACAGCTTATACTAATTTACTAACGATACAAGATAGTACAAATAGTATAGTTCTAGGGCATTTTATAGTAAAAATAAAAAAGGCTGCCAACATAATTTATTATTGTTGACAGCCTTTGCTATTTTATTACCATTGGTAAAAAAACAATAAGTTAGCTTACCTGTTGTTTTTTACCGTGGCAATTTTTGTATTTTTTACCACTACCACAAGGGCAAGTATCGTTACGACCAACTTTTGGCGTGGTGCGTTTTACTGTTTGTGGTTTAGAAGATTCTTTACTATTGGTACTTAGTTTTTTGCCTCCTTCTTCATTACTTGGGCGACTTGTTTGCATCTTGCTCATATCTGTTTTACGAGGTGCTTGTGCTTGTTGTACTCTTTCAGGATCGGGCGCAGGTAAGTTGCCTCTAAATAAGAAAGCAGATACTTCTCTGTTTAAATCGAGGGCCATTATTTTAAACAAGTTGTAAGCTTCTTGCTTGTAAATTAACAAGGGGTCTTTTTGCTCATAAGAAGCCGTTTGCACATCGTTTTTCAACTCGTCCATTTGGCGCAAGTGCAATTTCCAAGCATCATCAATAGACGCTAAGGAAATGCTTTTTTCAAAGGCTTTAATTAATGCACGTCCTTTGCTATCAATAGCATCTTGCAAATTAACAATTACATTAATAGGGCGTACGCCATCGGTAAATGGTACTACAATACGCTCAACCGTTTGCCCTTGTTCTTCGTAAATACGATGCAGCACTGGCATGGCATTTTGAATAATTTGCTGCGATTTACGTTTGTACGATTCTGAGGCATGACGGTATAAACTATTGGCTAAATCATCAACACTTTGCGATCTAAACTCTTCTTCCTCCATTGGCACATTCATCGCAAACGTACGCATTACATCCTGCTTAAAGGTTTCGTAGTCATCCGTTTCTTTGTGTACCTCTACAAGGTCTAAACTTAAATCGGCAAAGCCATTGTATAAATCAACCGTTAAACGCTCACCAAATAAGGCGTGTTTACGTTTAGCATAAACACTGTTACGCTGCACGTTCATTACCTCATCATAATCGAGTAAACGCTTACGAATACCAAAGTTGTTTTCCTCTACTTTTTTCTGCGCTCGTTCAATAGATTTGGTAATCATGGAGTGCTGAATCACTTCGCCTTCCTCAAAACCAATTCTATCCATTACTTTCGCAATTCTATCCGAAGCAAATAAACGCATCAGTTTATCTTCTAAAGAAACAAAAAATTGCGAAGAACCTGGATCTCCTTGACGACCAGAACGGCCTCTTAGCTGACGGTCAACCCGACGAGAATCGTGGCGCTCTGTACCAATAATAGCCAAACCGCCTGCTTCTTTTACGGCATCGCTCAATTTAATGTCGGTACCTCTACCTGCCATGTTGGTGGCAATGGTAACGTTACCTAGCACTTCGCCTTTATCGTTGGTAAAGGTACGACCAGCTATGGCAACAATATCGGCTTCTCTTGCGTGGTTTTTGGCGTTTAGTACATTGTGGTTAATGCCATTGCGTTTTAGTACATTACTCAATAATTCTGAGTTTTCTACCGAGGTAGTACCTACTAATACTGGACGGCCTTCTTTGCTTAAACGAATGGTTTCTTCGGTTACGGCTTTAAATTTTTCTCGTTCGGTACGGAATACTAAATCCTCACTATCGGCACGAGCAATTGGGCGGTTGGTAGGAATTACTACTACATCCAATTTATAGATTTCCCAAAACTCACCAGCTTCTGTTTCGGCAGTACCCGTCATGCCAGCTAGTTTGTGGTACATTCTAAAAAAGTTTTGTAGAGTAACCGTAGCAAAGGTTTGCGTAGCGGCTTCTACTTTTACACTTTCTTTCGCTTCAATTGCTTGGTGTAAACCATCCGAGTAACGACGGCCATCCATAATACGACCCGTACTTTCGTCTACAATTTTCACTTGTCCATCCATTACCACATATTCCACTTCTTTTTCAAAAAGGGTATAGGCTTTTAGTAGTTGTTGTACCGAGTGTAAACGCTCCGATTTAATGGAGAACTCTTTAAGTGCTTCGTCTTTTTGTTTTACTTTCTCTTCCTCAGTCGATTCTGTATCATTTTCAATTTCCGACATGATTTCTCCAATATCGGTCATTACAAAAAAGTCCGATTCTTCGCCAGTACTTGTAATCAGTTCAACTCCTTTTTCGGTAAGGTTTACTTGGTTGTTTTTTTCTTCAATTACAAAGTAGAGTTCCTTATCTACATCTGGCATTCGTTTAGATTGCTCTTGTAAATAATGGTTTTCGGTGGCGAGTAATAGTTGTTTAATACCTGGTTCACTTAAATACTTAATGAGGCGTTTATTTTTTGGTAATCCTCTAAAAGCACGTAATAAGTCCAATCCTCCTTCTCCTTCTTCCACACCAGATTTACCTTCGGCAATTCTTTTTTTAGCATCACTTAAATAGCCTCTAATTAAATTGCGTTGCTCGTTCATGAGTCTTTCAATACGAGGTTTTAAGATGTCAAACTGATGCTCATCGCCACGTTCTACTGGACCCGAAATAATTAAGGGGGTACGGGCATCGTCAATCAATACCGAGTCTACCTCATCAATCATGGCATAGTGCTTTTTGCGTTGCACCAATTCGTTTGGGGTACGCACCATGTTATCGCGTAGGTAATCAAAACCAAACTCGTTATTGGTTCCGTAGGTAATATCGGCTAAGTAAGCTTCTCTACGGCGAGCCGTGTTGGGTTGGTGTTTGTCAATACAATCAACGGTAAGTCCTAAAAAGTTTAAAATAGGCGCCATCCATTCAGAGTCACGCTTTGCTAGGTAATTGTTTACGGTTACAATATGCACGCCATTACCAGCCAAAGCATTTAAGTAAGCAGGCAAAGTTGCTACTAGCGTTTTACCTTCCCCTGTTGCCATCTCTGCAATACGTCCTTGGTGAAGTACAATACCACCAATTAGCTGCACATCGTAATGTATCATATTCCATTGCACCTCGCCGCCTGCTGCAATCCAAGAGTTTTTGTAGGTTGCTTGGTCGCCATCTATCGTTAGAAAATCGTGGGTAACAGATAAATCTCTATCTAATTGGGTGGCAGTAGAAGTAAGGGTTTCGTTATCCGAAAATCTAGTAGCGGTTTCTTTTACTACGGCAAAAGCTTCTGGTAAAATTTCTTCTAGTACTACTTCTAATTCCTGATCACGCTCTTTCTCTAGTTTATCAATCTCCTCGTAGAGTTCTTCTTTCACATCAGGATCCATATCAGGATCGTCTTTAATGCGTGTTTTGATACCGTTAATATCTTCATCAATTTCCGATAAAAACTCGGCAATGCGTGCTTTAAATTGAACTGTTTTATTTCTCAATTCGTCAACACTAAGCGCATCCATCCCTTCGTGAGCAGCTTTAATTTTGCTCACTAAAGGCATAACTTCCTTGATATCTTTATCGTATTTTTTTCCGAAGAAAAATTCTATTATTTTCTGAATAAATTCGAGCATGATTTGCAATTTGTACCGAAAATGTTTTGGTAGATGATAGTACCTGTTTGCTACACTTGATTAAGTAAAGAGGTTCACTAAGGTATTTAAATTAACCAAAGGATTGAATCGGTTTAGTTTAAGACCGCAAAAATACAATTTTTTATCCGTAATTGCTAACTCGTAACAAGTAGCAATGAGGGATGTAATGGCTAATACATTTACTATTGCAGTATACTAGCCTAAAAGCTTGTTATTTTTTCTTTATTAGAAAGTCGATTAAGGTCAAAGATTGTGCCTTGAAGTAGAAATATGCCAAAAGGAAAGATAAATTGATTTTTTGGTGTCAGAATGACAGGGTATGCACTAAAGGGAAATGCTTTTTTGACTAGAAATAAAAAGGAGTAGTGGTATGGATATGAGGTGTTGCATCTAATAAATTAGGATGCATGATTGGAGAAAGGATAAGGTTTGGAGTCACTAGTGACTCAAACCTTAAGTTCTTGATGACCCAAGCCTTGTCTTTTTTTCCTGCTACTGCGTTATTGCT
>JAHDBT010000190.1:7725-12123 GCA_020630215.1 Bacteroidota bacterium | reverse complement strand
TTACTTGTTGTGGGGCGTAATTAATTGTTTGGGCTTTTATGCTCCATTGGTTTAGTATAGTTAATAGCAAGGTAAATGCTATTAAGTAAAATTGGGTGATTGTATTTTTATTCATGACACTTTATTTATTTGACATTTTTAAAGAATAGAAGAGAAAACAGGTATACAAATTGAGGGAATATAAAATATTTACAAAAGTAAAAAAATATAGTAATAATTTTAAGTTAACTAATAAAAAGAAATGGAGTTATTACAACTCCATTTCTATGCATGTAGGGAGAATGAAACTTAGCTTAACCATACTCCTACCGTGCTGAAATTACAAGTTTGGTAATTGGTAGAATTGGCTAAAAACACATCATTTTTATTGCACCACCAAATAAACAGGATAGCGTATTTGGGAACCATCAGGTAAGGTGACAATAATTGTTGCTTCAATAATATCGCCAGGGAACCACTGTGTACCGTTTACCGTTGCTAACCATTGTGTGCGGTAGAAAAATGCCGAGCCATCTAATAATTGTCCTAATGAACTGTATAAGGAAATTAATTGTAATGCATCGTTTGCCCACATAACAGCACCGCCTGTATAGGCTGCAATTTTGGTTAAATCGCTGTTGTTAACGCCATTGCCTAAGCCAATGGTGTACACCTGAATATTTTTGGCATTTGCTAGTTCAATGATGTCGTCAATAATTCCCAAGCCTGTATCTTTACCATCCGTAAATACAATAATTGCTTTGTTGTTATTGCCGGCATTAGCATCGGTATAGGTTAACATATCGTAAATAGACTCAAACAAAGGAGTGCCGCCACCATGCGTGCCACGTAAAGATTCTACGCCATTTTTTAGTAAACTTTTATCCTGACTAAATCCTTCAATAACATGGTAAGAGGAACCAGAAAATTCTACTAAAGCTACTTCGTCATTTTCTCCCATAATATTAATAAATTCCTTCCCTGCTTCAATTCTAGCATTTTGAGGATCGGTATCTGCAATACTACCACTTTGGTCAATTAATAAGCAGGCCGAATAAGGGTCTTTGGCTTGGTCTTGAATATAATCAATACCTGTATTTACAATACTTACATTGCCTTGTCCATTATTAATTTCAATACTAAAATGTCCTTCGTTTAAATTCTCAAGAAAACCACCATAGGGGTTTACAGCGAATAAATCTACATAAAAAGATAGGGCATCGCCATTTAAGTTTTCTTGTTCCGTATTTACAACTCCACCACTAGGAATACCCTGTAATTCGGGTACTAATTGGGTATATTCTTTACAGCCTGTACCTGTTAATAAAGCGAAACAGATACTTACTAAAATTATAATTTGATATGTTTTCATGATTATTTTTTATTTTAATTGTTTATTAATTTTGATAATTCGTGGGAACCATTTTATACTTGCATTCCTTATTCTATAATTGTGCTTTTACGGTTTAGCATAAAGTTGATACCTACTTTGTAAAAAGCATTTGCATCAGATCCAACTTCGGCATACAGCCCTACATTTTTAGCAAAGAAATATCGACATCCTACAAAATAGCCAAAGTCAAAATCGGTATTCGTTTCCTTATAATCTTGATTTTGAAATTGTACTAAACGATATACTCCTGCAATACCAGCATAAGGATCGAGCTTTTTGTGTGCTTTAAAATGGTAGGCAGTTCTTAAGCCTGCGGTGATGTAGCGATAATTGTAATCTAGGAATGATTCTCGCCACATATCTACGCCTATAATTAATCCGAGACTTAAATTTTTTCTAACTCCTTTTTCAATAGCGATATGTGTAGGAGGCACTAGCATTTTAAATCCTTCTTTTACATCTGTGCCTAAGTTTGAGCGTAAGCCGTAACCCAATTGCAAACTTGTACTACCTTTACTAAACTTTTCGGGGGCTTTCATAAAAGGAAGGTATTTACCTAAATTGGTTTTTACGGATCTTTTTTTTTGTGTAGTAGTAGTGGTTTCTTCTATTTCGTCCTTACTGTAATTATTGGGTGTTGCTGTTTCTTGTGTAAGCGGTTCTTCCGTTGGGTCAATATCAAAAGAGGGTGTTCGTTCACTAGTACTCTGAAAAGTATACCTTGCACTCACACCATATCCTCTATTGAAATAAAAATAAGGATTGATAAAACCATATCCAGTACTATATAAATTCATGGCAGGTTTGTAATCTAAACTTATATTTAGTGGTGTACTAGAAAAATTATATCCTAGTCCAGCTATGGCATCAATACCAACGGTTAAGTAATTAAATTTACTACCTGCGTTTACATGTGCGCCGCCACCATAGTACCAATACAAACCTTCAAAATGTGGTATGCGATTGAGTTTTCCTTTAATGGCAGTTAATTGAAATTCTCCTCCAAAAGTTCTAGCTTGGTATAAGGCAATTAATTCCGTAAAACGGTCTTTATTTTTGCCTTCTGTCCGCATATAAGTAGCACCTAAACCGTTTGATAATCGCCCACCAACTGCTTCGTCAAACATCTGCCAGTTTAGATTATTAACCTTTTTGCTAGGAGGAGTTTCTGCTTTTACTTCGGGGCAACCATTATTGCTTACTGCACCAAACTCGTATGGGCATTGGTCTTTTGTGTCAAGTACGCCATCATTATCAGTGTCAGTTAGTTTCGGTTCAGGGCAGCCGTTATTTTTAGTTGTTCCAAACTCATTTGGGCATTTATCTCTATTATCAGAAATGCCATCCTTATCTGTATCTTTAATGGTATGCGTAATAGGCAATACATTTCCATCAGCAAATTTAATTTCCTTTACTTGTTGTTTGTTAATATTTGTATAGGGGCTAGTAGTACTTGTTTTATATTCAATATGATTTTCTTGTACTACTACAACAACTACGGGAATATTTCCTCCGTTGGTTAATTGTATATAATGTGTACGAGTATCGAGTGCTTCAAAAACAATTTGTACCCTACGGTTTTTAGCTTTACCTGCCGTTGTATAATTATCGGCAATTGGCATTGTTTCGCCGTGTCCTACATAATTTAGGCGGCTACTATAAACGCCCTTTGCTACCAAATAATCTTTAACAGATTTAGCTCTATTTTCGGAAAGAATTTTATTGTTGTAATCATCTCCCACATTATCAGTATGACCTTCAATTCTTAGTTTAGCAGTTGGTACTTGCTGTAGTACAAAAGTTACTTTATCTAAAACTGATTTTGCATGAATTGTTAATTCGGTACGTCCAGTTTCAAAATGTAAATCCTCGATAACTACTTTTAAACCAGAAATATTTTGTTGGTTTTTCATCATCGGAATTACGGCATCTAAGCTTACTGTTTGGGCAAAAAGGGTGTTTGCTGTTAAAGTGAGTAAGCAAACCATCAGCATAATAGTGTTTAATACTTTTTGTAATTTCATCACGGTTATTTTTGGGTGATTAATAATTAATTTCAATTGTTATAAAAGCTGCTTTTAGTAGTTAGTTGGTTTTATAGTCGAATTAAATTGCTAAGTTTTAATTGCTATCATTTAAATGATTGATTGACTATGTTTCCGTTCTAATTACAATGCAAATATCACCACCCTAGATTTTTTTTATGAACACATTTTCAAGCTTTTATTGACTGAAAAAAAAAGATTTAAAATGATTTGATGTAATAAGTATTTGGTAATCAATATTTTAATTTGTTTTATTTTTTGTGGAAATTGACTTTTTTAAGTAAATTTTCTATTTTTACACCTATACTTCATTTTAATTTTTTACTTATGCTACAATCTGTTACAATCCAATTATTAAAAAAACTTTCAGAAAAAGAACTTTCGGAGTTTGGTAAATTTTTAAAGCTGTATAATAAAGGTTCAGATACACAATTACTTAACTTGTGGAAATATATTTATGCTACACGGCCTAATTTTACTAGTAAGAAACTGAACAAAGCTACCCTTATCAAAAACATGTCTAAAGAGAAGGTTTTAACAGCACCTAGAATGCGGCAACTGTTTACTTTTTTGCATAACTACTTAAAGGAGTATCTGATATGGAGGGAAGTGCAAGGAGACGATGTACAGCATTCTCATCTGTTATTTGAAGCAATGTTGAAAAGGAATGCCTTGAAGGAAGCACAAAATGTATTGAATAAAGCAGAAGGGATATTTGAAGAGCGTGTATTAAAAGACATAGATTTTTACCACAAAAAATATCAGTTAATAAAATATCAATATGACCTAGCTCAAGCCCAAGATAATCGTCAGACAAGTATTACACTACAAGCGGTATTAAATGATTTTGATAATTATTATATCATCCAAAAACTACAGTACACTTGTGGGATTGTGAATAACACAGCCATTTTAGCCAACAGTGATATTGCTGTAGACATAGACAGTTTGTTACAGAGTATTTCTATAGAGAAAAGAGAA
>JAHDBT010000190.1:0-7625 GCA_020630215.1 Bacteroidota bacterium | reverse complement strand
TATTGCTGTAGACATAGACAGTTTGTTACAGAGTATTTCTATAGAGAAAAGAGAAAGGGTTCCTGCTATTAATATTTATTATCTTACCCTATACATCTTAAGTCAGGCACATACTGAAAATGAGTGGGAGCAGCTAATACAATTTCTACAGACTGATATTGAACAACAACTAAGTCATGCAGATATTAGTACAAATATTATTTTTGCCTTTAATTATTGTTCCAAACAATTGCATAATGGGAATAATAATTTTTTAAAGCAACACTTTGTCTTATATAAGTTAATGTTAGAAAAAGGTTATTTAATGAAAAGAAATCAGTTATCTGATGCGCACTATAAAAATATTGTTCGAGTAGCTAGTAGAGCAGGGGAGTTTGAATGGGGGACTGAATTTGCCAATAAGTATAAGGAAAAAATTTCTCAAGAGAACCAAGAAAATTACTATCAACTTAATTTAGGTACTATTGCCTTTTATCAGAAAGACTATGATGTTGCCTTAGAATGTTTAAGAATGGTGGAGCAAAATAATACAGCAGATCACATTAGCATTAACATGATGCTAATAAAAACATACTATATGCTAATGACACAACAAAAAGGAGCATTTTATGCAGATGCATTGGATAGTACCATACATGCTTTAAAAATGTATTTTTTAAGAAACAAGATGGCAGTACGTGTTAAATATAAACAACACCAAAATTTTTTAAATTTAATTACAAGTTTTATAAAGTTAAGAGATAAGCTACTTTACCATAAAAAAAAACCTCAGTTAAAGGAGCGATTTCAAAAACTCAAAAACAAAATTAACGCTTCTGAGACTGTTGATAAAAAGTGGTTATTGGAGCAGTTAGAGGGGGAGAATAGCGATGTTGAGTAGATTACCTTAGCGAAGGACTAAGAGAATTCTTTATTTTGTAGTGAAATAAAAAAACTCCCTATTCCTCCAACTCCCTAACCCTATCCCAAAACGCCTTCCCCTTCTCCTTAATCCCTTCCCCAGCATCTTTCAAATTATCTACACTAGCATATTTATTTAATCTATTAATATGTTGTTGAAAATTTTCAATCGTAGCAAACATTTCTTCGGTATGAGGCACATTTTGGTCTTTCAACACCTGTTCCCAATCTACTTGTGCTAAAATGGCAATCATATATTTGGTGGCAATTTTGCTTAAAAAATAGCGGTCATAAACAGAGTTGGCAATTTTATCGGCTTCCCTATTGTTTAAATAAATAATAGATTGGTCAATGGTTTTTCGTTCTCTGGAAGAAAGTAAAGGACTCGTTTTAAGTTTAGCTAAAGCAACAATCGCTTCGTCGTGTTTTTCGTGCTTTAAATACAGGTAGGTTTCAATAGCCCAAATAATTTCGTTGTCTAATCCTATTTTTTTAGAATCGGTTAAAAATATTTCAAAATCTTCTAAGGCACGTTCTTCGTCAATGCTTCTATCCATCATCAACCTATCAAAACCTCTAAATAAATGGTTGAAAGCGTGAAATCCAGTATGGGTAAGGGAGTTGGTAAAAGTGGGCCAACCAAATATAGATCTGGTAAGCTCAAAATCAATATCGGGGTTTTCGTTTAGCCAATCAATATTACCACTAATTTCTTCTTCTGAAGAATAGTACAAGCCTTTTTCAAAAAACAAAAAACCTCTAAAGTAGCGCAACAAAGTTTTAATTTCCGAATCAGGAAGTACTTCGGGTTGGGTTTTCATGCATTCATACAAAGCTACCTCCTTACCTAAATCTTTACTTAATATCGCAATCGCACTTAAAACAGCATGTTCCATATTTTCAACAAATATTTTCTTTTCACCAGTCGAGCATACATATGTTTGCTTAGTAGTAGAGTCGCTATGAAGGACATGTAAAGCATCTGTTACCGTTGGAAAAATATCCTCATCTGTTTTCCTCACAAAACTTTTCGTTTCTGTATAAACACGATAAAGCGCTACATAGTCTGATAAAGATAAATTGTCTGGGTCCTTAATGTCGTATTTCAAGAGTTGGTTTACTTTGTCCAGTTCGCCTTTAAAAGCCTTAAATTCTGGCGAAATCGTATCTTTTTCGGCACTAGACCGAAGCAATATTTTACAAAATTTATAAGGCAATGTTTTAAAAGAATCTAAGCTTTCCTGCAATTCTTTTTTATCTCTTTTTAAAAGTTCTTCATCTGTTTTGTTCTCATCAGAACAACTAATACAAAAAAGCAATAATAGCAGTACAAATACTTGGTATCTCATGTTAGCGTTTGATTTTTACTTCAATTAGGACTCACCAATACAATTTAAAATCGAAGTAAATAGTTCACTACTTGTAGCAAGCCTATAAAATAAATCCTACCCACAAAATACCTAAGCTCTTTCTTCCGTTTTACCAACGGTAATTTTACCAATCCCTCTAAAATCAAAAAAATACCCCAATGAAAAAACTGACTATTTTAATCATTGCAACACTTTTTATTACCTTATACACCAGTTGTTTTTCTAGCACTAAAAAGGTGCAAAAAGAAGCAACAACAGTAGTAGAAGTAGATGATAAAACAGCGATGAAAAATGTATTGTCAAAACTTACAGAAGCCAAAGAGTTGGGAGACCAACCGCTTGTATTAGATGGAGAAACCATTCCGATTTTTGCACCTAATGCTAGTAGAGTAAAGGGAATGGACGTAATGACTTACCTGACTTCCGAAAAATATAAAATCCGATATTTTAAGAATAAGGAAGGCGATTTAAAAGCACTTGCCTTTAGAGATGCAACAGCAGAGGAAATTGCCTCGACCCTAGAAAAAAGAGCGTTAAAGCAACAACAAAAAAAGGAAAAAGAACAGCCGCTTATCCCTTTTGAGGTAACCGATTTACTAGGAAATAAATACAATTTAGAAACCCTAAAAGGTAAGGTCGTTGCTATTAATTTTTGGTTTATTGCCTGTGCCCCTTGCCGAAAAGAAATCCCCGAACTCAATGAATTGGTACATAAATACAAAGACCAGGAGGTCGTATTTTTAGGCTTTGCAGAAGATGATGCGGCTAGTTTAAACGCATTTTTAAAAAAGAAAGAATTTATATACCAGCAAATTCCCGACAGTAAAAAATACGCAGCCGAAAGTAAAGTCAAATCTTTTCCCACGCATTTAATTATCGACCAAAATGGGAAGGTTGTTTTTAATGTATCAGGCTATTCTGCTACTACCGTAAAATCGTTAGATAGGGAAATTGGAGCTTTGTTAAAGTAAATTGAAATTAATAATATTTAATATCATTTCCCCCGAAGATTACTACCTATTCATGCCATTTTATAATTTATACTGCTTAAGGGTTGAAAAACAACTTCTACAAATTGTTTTTCAACCCTTATTTACTTCCCAAACATCACCTTCAAGGCATTCCACAACTGCATTTTTTTCTGTTTATCTTCCGCAATGCGACTCAAATCATGTCCTACCAATAATTGAGTGCCTGCTACGGTAGTAACTTGGTAACCTTTTAAATCAACACTTAAACCAATTTGCTGGCGAGTAATACCAAACCCAATCATATTTTTGGCTTGGTAGACTTGCTTCACCTGCGCAAACCAAGTAACCGAATCGTGCAGCACATTAATCAGTACAACTTCCGCCAAATCTAATCCAACCGCTTTTAAAATGTTTTGTAAAAAAACTTTTTCACTATCAGGCAATTGGGCTTGATTATTGGTGAAAAATATAATATTGTTGCAAGGCGTGATATTTACATTGGCAGGCAAATCTTTACTGTCATATAAAGATTCGTTAAAAAGATGGGCAGCCGTATGATGGGTTAGTTTCGTCATAGTATTAAGTGTAAATTCCAAAAGTGTTTTTTAGGGTTCTGTTAGCACAAAGATAAGATACTCGTTTTAATATTTCTTATTTTTAAAAAATAAACCGAAAGATGAAATACCTAAATAAATTAGTAGTTCCAATTTTGTCCATTTTAAGTGGATGCATTTTGCTTTTAAGTTTAAACAGTTGCAGTCAGTTGTCGAGTTTTCAAACAGCAGAAACTGTTGGGGCAGGCAACCTCGAAATTGCAGGGGGCGTACTTGCTTATGGTGTTAATGATGAGGAGGGAAACGGTTTAGGGACTGCCGTTTTACCTCATGTAAAAACAGGCATTAAATACGGATTGAGCGAACAGTTGGATATAGGAGCTAAAATATCTACAGGAGGAAATATTTTACTCGAAGGGAAATACCAATTGCTAGGAGCTAGTTTACCAACAGCACAAAGAGGTTTAGCCCTAGCCGCCGGCGCAGGATTTGAGTACCAATACGCCAATGAAGAAACGGTTTTGCGATACCATATTCCCTTTTTCGCTTCTTTACGAGCAAATGAAAAAACTGCTTTTTATGCTACCCCACGATATGTTTACCAATGGGTTAAGGAAGATAATAACGCTCACTTTTTAGGAAGCTCGCTAGGTTTTATGCGAAGCTTAAATGATAATTTACGCCTAAGTGTTCAAGCAAGTTATTATGTGCCTTTTAAAGCAGAAGAAACTATTTTTCAGCTTGGACTCGGAGTGAGTTATTTAATTGGGAAGTGAGTTCGATATTCAAGAAGTACTTAGTCAGAAAACCAAGCTAAAGAGTAACAAAATATGCTTCCACCCAACCTCTCTAAAGCAAAAAAAAAGAAAAAAATCCTCTCAAAATTTTGGAAGAATAAAATTTTTAGTACCTTGCTTTGCTAATTGTTATCAGAACAAATCAAACTAATTTTACATTCATGTCCATATTAATAAAAAACGGTACGGTTGTTACAGCATCTGATGCGTATGTTGCAGATGTATTTATTGAAGGAGAAACCGTAGTCGCCATCGGCAATAATTTACCCCATCAAGCAGAAACTACCATCGATGCAAAAGGCAAACTCGTAATCCCTGGCGGCATCGATCCGCATGTGCATTTAGAGATGCCCTTTATGGGAACTTATTCTAGTGACGATTATTCGTCGGGAACCTTGGCAGCTATGCATGGCGGTACTACTATGGTCATTGATTTTATTCTACAAACACAAGGCGATACCCTGCACAATGCCCTTAAAGAATGGCAAGATAAATCCATCGGTCGGGCATATGGCGATTACTCCTACCACATGGCAGTAACCGATTATAATGAAACCACTCGCAAGGAAATTTCGCAACTCATCCAAAACGAAGGCATTACTTCTTTTAAAACCTTTATGGCCTACAAAGGCGCATTAATGATAGATGATGGGCAAATGGTGGCCCTCATGAAAGAAGTAAAAAAACACGGCGGCTTCGTAACCGTACACGCCACCAATGGCGACATGATTGACCGCCTCATTGCCACCAATAAAGCAGCAGGCAATTTATCTCCCCTCTATCACTACCTCTCCCAACCCGAAGTCACCGAATCAGAAGCTTCGGCACGATTTGCTGATATGGCACATTACACAGGCGTAAAATCCTACATCGTTCACCTCACTTGCGAAGGAGCTTTAAACGCCGTACGTCAAGCAACAAAACGCAACCAAAAAGTACATGTAGAAACCTGCATCCAATACCTTACTTTAGATGCTTCTTTATACGAAAGGGAAGACGGACATAAATGGGTAATGAGTCCACCACTAAGAGAACCTAAAGATCAGGAAACCTTATGGGCAGGCATCAACCAAGGATTAGTACAAGTAGTGGCAACGGATCACTGTCCCTTTTTATGGGAACAAAAAATGATGGGCAAAGACGATTTCTCCAAAATCCCTAACGGACATCCTGCCATAGAACACCGCATGGAATTGCTGTTTTCGGAAGGCGTAAATAAAGGGCGCATCAGCCTAAGCAAATTTGTAGAAGTAAGCGCAACAAATGCCGCCAAAATTTTCGGAATGTACCCCAAAAAAGGCACCATCGCCATCGGTTCGGATGCTGACATTGTTATCTTCGATCCAAATGAAGAACACACCATCTCTCACAAATCGCACCACATGAACGCCGACTACTCTAGCTACGAAGGCTGGGAAGTAAAAGGCAAAACCAAACAAGTAATTATGCGCGGCAAACTAGCCATCGACAACGGAAAAGTATTGATTGATAAAGGCTATGGCGAGTACGTGAAACGTGTGCCGTTTAGTAAAATATAAGTACCATTGTTGTGGGGGAAATTATAAGTAAATAACGCTGCTATTTAACAAGCAAAAATTTATAGGTATATATATATAGATGTTGTTTTGTAGAGAAAATTCATGAATTTTCTCTACGTCCAACCTCGTGAAAACAATCGCCAACATAATAAGCCGCCCACTAAAAAAATAAAATAAATTTCCAAAATACAAGAAGACAACTTAACAGAAGCAATAACATAGATATACGTTCTACCTTCTACCAAGCTACCTTCTACAAAAGTTCAACCAATGCCAAGAATAGTAAAATCAGGCCTCATCCAAATGAGCCTTCCAATGACCGAAGGTGAAGGCAGCATCCATGATATAATGGAAGCGATGGTACAAAAACACATTCCATATATAGAACAAGCAGGCGAACAAGGCGTGCAAATTTTATGCTTACAAGAAATTTTTAACACCCCTTATTTCTGCCCCGGGCAAGACAGAAAATGGTATGCCTCTGCCGAAACCGTACCTGGCCCAACCACTGAGTTAATGCAGACCTATGCCAAAAAATACAACATGGTAATTGTAGTGCCTATTTACGAAAAAGAACAAGCAGGCGTACTCTACAATACCGCAGCTGTAATTGATGCCGACGGCACTTACTTAGGCAAATACCGCAAAAATCACATCCCCCATACCTCTGGATTTTGGGAGAAGTTTTTCTTTAAGCCAGGTAATTTAGGCTACCCCGTTTTTCAAACCAAATACGCAAAAGTAGGCGTGTACATCTGCTACGACCGTCACTTCCCTGATGGTGCTAGAGCATTAGGATTAAATGGCGCAGAAATTGTGTACAATCCATCAGCAACCGTTGCAGGATTATCGCAATACCTATGGCAATTAGAACAGCCCGCACATGCCGCAGCAAATGGTTATTTTATGGGCTGCATCAACCGAGTAGGAGAAGAAAAACCTTGGAACCTAGGCCGCTTCTATGGCACGTCTTACTTCGTAGATCCAAGAGGACAAATTTTCGCAAAAGCCTCCGAAACCGAAGACGAACTTCTAGTAGCCGATTTCGATTTAGACCTAATAGAAGAAGTCCGTTCTACCTGGCAATTTTTCCGTGATCGCCGACCAGAAACATACGGCAAATTAGTAGAATTATAGATTTTTGTAGCAGGTACTTTTGTAGAAAGTAGAAGGTATTGTTCCTTCTACTTAAGCAAACACCATTTGCTATAAAGAAACCATTAAGTAGTTAACATAAACTAGAGATTAAAATCGAAGCAAATAGTTCACCGGTCATTGAGCGTAGTCGAATGCGGTGTACTGAGCGAAGTCGAAGTATGTGAGGAGAACAGGCTTAAAGGTGACGACAAAAGAGCTTTCTATGCATCCTTTCTAACATTTCGACTATACTCAATGACCGAAAGGTTTTTTACTAGCGATAGATGATTGATTATTAATAGTTTATGCCATAATTACTCTAGTTCACGTTAATTACAAAAATGAGTGCAAACGAATA
>JAHDBT010000189.1 GCA_020630215.1 Bacteroidota bacterium | reverse complement strand
CACTTTTTTTGGTAGAAAGTAGAAGGTATTTGGTATTTAGACGGTTCCGCTTCGCTACACTATTACAATGTGTCAAGTATTTTTCTTTTTTGGATAATTAAGTAGTCGGACAAAAATAATCAATACATTTTAACAGGCTATTTTTCCGTTATACTGCGTTGCAAATACTCGCCATAGCTATGGCTATGACTGCGTTTTGCGCCTTGTCTAACAAAAAAATAGCTGCTGTTAAAAAGGTTGATTATTTTTGTCCAACTACTTAGGTCGTTTTTTTAAGCAAATAAGCCCAAACGGTTGGTTAAGGAATAATCAAAATTGCCAATATTTGGCAATATATCTTGTAGTTGTGTAAATGAAAGAGTGGATAATCCATCATCCGCAGTCAGAAATTAAATACAACTCGTGCAATTCTAAATTAGAAGCTAAGAGTATTGATGCCGAGTCGGCAATTTCATTAATTATTTGCTCAAATTCGTTATTAAAAGAAACATAAGGCATAGATATTTGCTCATCCATCCATTCAGCAATTCCAATCTCCGTTAAATGAATAATATCATCATAATTTACGCCCAAAGTTGCTTGTGCTAAAAATCTTGAAGCACCAATAGTATCAACTAAAAATCCTGTACCACTTAGGGTACTTTGCGTAGCGTCACTATTTTGAATAAGACTACTAGTAGTTGTTACGCCAATGTTGTTACCTGTACCAAAATGGTCGGGGTAGGTTTGCGCTTCCATTTTTAGATAGCAAATTACTAGTAGAAATAGATAAGTAAGTAATTTGATTTTCATGTTGATGGAATTGAGTAATTAAAGTAGTAAGCCCAAAGGCTATTTGATGGAGTAAAGCCCACTTATAGTCTATCAGTAGAAAAATAGAAAGGTAACCATTATCCTTTATCACAAAAAAAAAATCACATCAACGACAAATATTGTCATTGATGTGATTCTTAAAGAGTAACAAGTCTATTTTATTAAACTACTATTTCTAAGCACTAATACCGTACCGTAAACACCCCAATTTTACTAGCATTAGGGATATAAGTATTATAATCGCTAACCGTAATAACACGATCCAAGTTAAAGTCACTATCTAAATACTGATTGATGGCAGCTAAATTAGTAACATAACCATTAAAATCGGCTACCGATATAATGCCATCACTATTATAATCGCCTGCTAATAAGCCGTAGCTACCATTGCCTAAATTGCTTAACTGTGTAGTTCCTCCTCTAACTGTAGCGGGGTTGGTAAAGTCATGCATCGTATTAGCATTTCCTAGTACCGCAGCATTGGAGATAACTGCTAAGTGATTTCGGGAGCGTACTATAAAATAATAAGGTACGGTAGCATCTAAGCAATCAAACCATACACCTGTATAGCTATTGGCATGGTCCGCATCAATAATATCGCCATTGTTTAGTATGATAGCCGCTTTTCGAGCTAAAATTTGACTATCATCACCAGCAGCACGAGCTTCTAATAATACCCAATCAACCATATTATTGGGAATGCTTGTTAGTTGTTCTGTACCTGTGTAATTCCACGGAAGGCGGTTGAAAGGTTGTGCTAAAGGAAGTAGATTGGTTAAATCGGTATTCATCATACCACTGCTTGTATTGTAAGCTCCCTCTAGTAAGACGTTAATGCGTACCATTACATCAGGAGTTGTATCATCACAATCAATCGTATAGCTCAAACCATCACCATCTAAATCATCATCTAAAGTTAGCGGGTTACAGTCATCATCTACGCCATTGTAAGGCACTTCTACAGCAGCAGGAGGACAAGAATAGTTGGTACACAATTCGGGTGCACCGCCATCTATCCAGGCTTGTAATTGAGCTAATTCTTGTGCATCAAATTGTCCGCCTGTACGGTCGTTCATAGACGGGATAGGCATGGGCGTGCCGCAAGCATTATGACCAGAAACGGTAATAATATCTACGAACTTAGTGCCTGTTAACAAGCTCGTACCACAAAGATTACCTCCTAAAGCCGTACTAGCATAAGACCGTAAATCCAAACCGCCAGATGCGCCGCCGCCATGACAAGCGTTGCTACATCCATTATTGGCAAATAAAGTAGACATTTCCGACCAGCCTAAGTACCCGTTGTCACATGCATCTGTATCGTTGGCCACATATCCTAGTGGCTGTGTGCAAGAAGTAATGGTGTTATTTATATCTCCAAAGCCATCATTATCTGCATCTAAATACCAAGTAGCTTCCCCTCCACCATTGCATATTCCACAGGCATCAATGGTACCATAGCAAGCTGTTTGGTCTATTTTAAATTGCATTTCGGCAATAGACGCACAAGAACCGCTGCCATGTGTATTAAGAACGGTGATGAGTATTTTTTGTAGCTGAACGCCGCCAAAATCAGGCCCAACAAAACCAGCATAAGTGCTTGTTTCAGGAGCTTGCGGGAAGGTGTATTGCCCTAATTCTATCCACGTAGTTCCATCAACCGAGTAGTCAACTACTACGTTTTGTGCGCCCCATCCGCTTTCGCCAGTTCGGTTCGCATTCCAAACATAAGAATCATCAATATATTGTGATTCGTGAAATTCGTATAAAAGCCAGTGCGAATTTCCTCTAACAGGATTAGGGTTAGGATTAGTAGTACAAGACACCCAACTCTGATTCCAATAGTTGCCATTATCAACACACTGGGCAAATAGTAGCGATGTAGTAAAAATGCTGATTATAAAGAGTATATATTTTTTCATTTTGTTTTTTTTACAGCTAAAATTGAATAAAAATTGGACTTGTTTATCGAAGCTCTAAAATTGTTGACTTAAGCCAGGAGGCTTTAAGCACGTTATGCTCCAGCCGGGAGGCTGGAACAGGCAGTAAAGTCAAGCTATTTCGATAAATAGGTCAAAAATCAAACTAAAAATCCTAATGGTCCGCCAGTAGGTGTTGGGGTCCAAAAATTATTAATATTGGGAAATATTTGGTCTAAATCAGAGGAAGACGCTCCAAACCAGAGTGCTAATTCTGCAAAATATTCATCGCAGGAAGTTGTTGGAATTAAGCGGCCGCCGCCTATATCTAATGGATTATCTAAGTATAGGGATGGATATTGTCCGTAAATTTTTTGACCATCTACGGCATTGCCAAATACAATAGCGTTTCCTCCCCATGCATGATCGGCTCCATCGCCATTAGAGGCTAATTTTCTACCAAAATCAGACATGGTAAAACCAATTACATCATTTCCTACGCCTAATTCAGCCATAGCAGCATTAAAGGAGCCAATAGCCGCATCTAACTCGCCTAATAGTTCTGTATGATCATCTAGTAAGCTATCGTGTGTATCCCATCCGCCTACCTCTACAAAGAAGGTTTGGTAACTAACATCTAGTATATCTCTAGCCGCAATAGTTTTAGCAACCATTAACAGTTTTTGCGAAAGTTCATCATCAGCAAAAGCAGTAGTAATAGGTGTGCCAGATGCAATAGCCGAACTAAAAGCAAAAGCATTGCCATTAGAATCGCTAATGGTGTTGGAATAAGCAGTTTCTAAAATATTGTTATAGGTTTGGTCTAGTAAATTATCGAGCGTTTGACGCTTTAGGGTTTGATAAAAACTATTATTAGAAGCACCATTCAGCAGCACACTACCAGTATCTTGGGCACTAATGGCATATTCTTTAATGATATTACCTCTTTGAAAAACATTCACCCCATTCAACGAAATATTCATAGAAATATCCTGATTATTGTTGTTGGTGTACAGAATGTCTGCCAATCGCCCAGCCCATCCTAAAGAGTTGGCATCTTGTGGTACGCTTGTTTGCCAATGTATGCGTTGGTCAAGATGTGAAAACAAACTCAATGGCGTATTGGCAGTTTGGGCAGCAAAATCGGCAAGGCTTGTAGGTTCTACTAATGCACCTACATTAGCAACAAAAGCAGCATTGCCTGCTTCAAATAAACCCTGCAATTGTGGCATACTTGGGTGCAAACCGTACGTTTGTCCCGAAGTATTAGTTGGGTTAATGCCAAGTAGGTCATTTTGAGGAATAGCTAAACCGCCTCGCACGGTTGCATACTCATTATATGCAGCCGTTTCGTTAGGAACCAGCATATTAAAGCTATCGTTGCCGCCTTGCAGCATAATGCAAACCAAAGCTTTGTAACTATTTTGAGGGCGTATAAATGGACGATTCGCTGCTGCTGCTGCATTTATTAAACCCATGTTAGTAATACCCGAAAAAAGAGATGTCACACCTAAGGAAGCACAACCCATGCTCACCCTACCTAAAAATTCACGGCGTGTATGTTTATGTTTTGACATTGTTTAATTTTTATTTTTTCTTTAGAAAAAAAGTGAATAACACCTTCACTTGTTAAATACTAAAAGCGGCGCAGCAAAGCAAAGCAAAGCCGTTTTTATACCTAATACCATGTACCATATCCACCTTACTTTAAAATAGTAAAATCGGCAGATGCCATGATAAAGTAAATGGCATTATGCACTTTATCTTCTGAGGTAAAAGTGCCAGGTGCAGTTTCTAATTGCGTAAGTGCGTCTGTAATAATAGCTCGTGTACCAGCAGATAATTGACCATTGCAAATAATAATATCTAGTCGATCTAACAAAGCAGCCGTACCACCACTATCATAAACGGCTATTTCATCGGAAAAATCGAGGAAAGGAGCATCCGCATTATTATTAGTTAATCTAGGACTATTGGTATTAACGGCTGTAAAATTTCGGAAAGGTTGAATGGTGATGGCATCTTCAATCCAATTTAAATAATGAATGGCGGTAACTGAGTGTAATATTTGAAATTCGGGCGATACCAAACCATTGGGGGCTACATAATTATCTTCTGCATAAAAAGGGGTGAAGAAATTAAAAACAGTAGGTGCTCCCATAAATATTTGTTCTGCTCTATCAAATACAGCAGCAAAATCGGCAAACCATAAGTCACCAGAAGGACTATCAATATCAAAAGCACGGCAAAGGTTAATGAAGCGTTCTAAAGGCTGGCGCAATTTTCCTGTTGCTGAGGTTCCAATAGTGGTACAATCTCTTGCTTCTGGATCGCTTAATACGGCTCTAAAAACAGCTTCCATATCGCCTCTTACACCTTGTCCATTATCATTAAAAGCACTCGCTACTCTATTAATATAGGCAGGAGAAGGATTTGATTTTACCATTTGCTGAATGAGTCGCAAAGCCATAAAGGGGCCTACATTTGGATGATTAAACAGCACATCAATGGCATCATTAATATCTTGCATCCCTGGTTGTCCAGCAGGAATTACCGAACCATCAATCATTACTTTTGGGCCAGGCTCATGGTGATTTTCCCACATAATCATGGGTACCGTCATTTCGTAGCGGTTATAGTTGCTACCAAAATTAAGCGGCTGCCCAGCCAAACTAGGAAACTGGTCCAAGTTCCAAGCACCTCCAGAAAGTCCTGTAAAAACTTTGGCGAGTTCTTGAATATCTACAATATCATAAGTTGGGATTTGGTCTCCATTGACATCTAATTTATAAGTGCCATCATTATTGAGTTCGTACAAACCAATAGAAAAAAGTTGCATAATTTCCCGTGCATAATTTTCGTCGGGTAATGTGCCAATAGAGGGGTCGGCTTTTTTATTTTTTAAATGGCTCAGGTAATAGCCCATTAATAAGTGTAGGGATACATCGTGCAAAATATCTCGATAATTGCCAAAGGCACCTTCGTATAAAATATCGTGGTAATTAGCAGCCCCAAAGCCTTTGTCTTTTAGCTTAATGCTCCTAGTAGAAACTACAAAAATTTGCAAGAGCGCAAACGCAGCTTTATTGCGAAGTACATCGGGATCTTTAAAAGCTTTTTCATAAAAAACAAAATCAAGATAGGTACGATTTCTATCTACTTCTTCCCCAGGATATACCGCCTGAATGCGATTGGTAACATCTGCTAATGTAGTTTGATAATTGGTAAGGTAGGAATCGGGAGTCATGGCAAACTGCTCTTCTAGCCAAGCATCAATACCAATTTGCGTTACATAATCAATTTCTTCGTAGTTGCCGCCAAATCCTGCTTGTGCTAAAAAACGAGATGCGCCTGCTAAATCGGGGAAATTGCCTGTACCATTGAGGGTATTAGCTGCTGCATCGGTGCCTTGTTCGGAACTAGAACTAATGGTAACACCTACATCATTCCCAGTACCAAAATGGTCGGGATAAACTTGGGCGTTGACCGAAAAGAAGGGAATGCCTACTAGTAGGCCTAATAGTAAAAGTACGTTGACTTGTCTTATTCTCATAAATAAACGTTTTGATACTACATAAACGGGTATAACCTAGCATACAAAACAATAAAGTTTTTTGGATAGGTTCATCATGTTTTTCTTGAAAATTTATTATTGCTGATAAGGGTAAAGGGAGTAGTTTTGGAGGAAGTAAATTTAACTTTTTATTTTAAATTAATCCAAGGATTTCCTGATTTTTTTTAGCTAGTTGTTTTTGTAGAAAGCATTTAGGAAGTGGGTAAAACAGGATAAGTACTATCAGATTCTTCTTAATAAATGGCAGCAAAAACTGCACCATAATTGTGTATTTCACAAGTGTTTAATAGACCAAATTCATTTTCCTTTTTTGTATATTTGAAGAAGGTTAGGATATTGCTCCTCGTTTACAGCTATAAATGAATAACTAAAGGAAATATTATGCAACATTATTTTTTAATCCCACTATTATTATTGATTTGTCAAACTAGTTGGACACAAACAGAAACCGATGTTTTAGTTGCTAGAAATGCGAGAATGATAAAAAAAGAAAATCCTCAAAAAGATGGTACGGTATATCTTGTTAGCAATTATTACGATTCTAAAGTATATGTAAATGTACATTTGATGAATAGACGTAAAGAAGGAGTTGTTGTTGACTTAAACTGTTCGGCTTTTGAGGTAGAACTTCATGCTAAAATTGGCAATCAGATAAAAGAAAGAAAAAAAACAAGACGTTCTATACATTGTGATATAGGTTGCCATTGGGAAATAATGCTACCATCTCAATCATATTTTTCTAAAAAAGTAGAATTGGAAAATATAGCTGGTAATTACAAAGCAAAACTATATTTTACCATAATCGCTGATGGTGAGAAAATCGAGTCAAATAGTTTTGAAGCTTATATAGACACGCTATTATTTGAAAGTTATTATGAAAGGAAGCTCGCTAGATTAGAATCCATATTAGCAAAAAAAGATTTGTGGAATGAACAAAGGGCTAATACTGAATGCTTAAAAGCAGACATATTATTCCGATTAGGGGATAGAAAAAAGGCTTATGCATTACTTGAAAAAATTAATAAAGAGACACCTAATTGTTATAGAGTAAACATTTTCTATGGAAGATGGATGCTCGATGATATAAAAACGGATACAACCATAACAGCGGAAAATAAAATTAAACAGTACCATTCCATTTTACAAGAATGGAATAAAATCCCCATTGAAAATATAGAATATAAAAGAACTATAAAAGCTCAGGAAAAGATTAAGGAGGAAATAGCAAAGATACAATTAAGGGAATGAGAGCCATTAGAAAATGATAAAATACGCCAAATGGAACAAAAAAGATAGTTTTTTTGTTAGATTATTACCGAAAAACGGTATTTTTGTCAAAATATTTCTATTATTTATGGTTACTAAGTACATACAAAAACTATTATCATTTGAAGAATATTCCTTTTCCTTTGAAGAGGTACTTGTCGAATCGCATAAAGGAGAAACTGCAATAAGAAGTGAGCTATCAAGACTTGTGAAAAAAAAAGAAATTATAAGTCTTAGGAAGGGGTTTTACTTGATAATTCCACCAAGATATGCTGCATTTGAAAAACTACCAATTCAGCTTTATGCTAAAAAATTATTTAAATATCTACAAAGAAAATATTACATTGGCTTTTATTCAGCTGCTAAGATTTGGGGGGCAAGCCATCAACAAGTACAACAGGATTATTTGGCAACGAGCTATCCTAGACTAAAAAACATCAACAAAAAAAACACATCAATAAGTTTCTATTCAATGAGTTGTTGGCCCGAAGGAAATATTGTAACTAAAAAAGCAGATGCAGGATATTACAAAGTATCTGACCCAGCTTTAACAATAACAGATTTAGTTCATCACCATCAAAAACTTGGTGGGCTAAATAGAGTAATTTCCGTAATTGAAGAATTAAGTGAGGAATTGACAATAGCACAAATAAAGGAGCTTTTGCAATGGTATCCTTTTAAAAGCACACTACAAAGAGTTGGTTTTTTACTTGAAAAAATGGAAGTACCAACTGAAATTACAGAAAAAATCTATAATAAATTACAACAACAAATGTTTTATCCAGTTTTGTTAAGTCCAAATAAAAATAAAAAACCTAGTACAATAAAAAATAGATGGAAAATTGATGTAAATGTAAAACTAGAAAGTGATTTATGATACCTAAACCAGCAATAGCGAAATGGCGAACACACGCACCGTGGAAAGAATTTGCACAAGTAGAACAAGACTTAATTATAAGTAGGGCTTTAGTAGAGATATTTACTAGTGACTATTTAAGCGAACACCTTGCATTTCGAGGAGGAACAGCTTTGCATAAGTTATACTTGCATCCTGCACCAAGGTATTCTGAAGATATTGATTTAGTGCAAATAATACCAGGACGGATAAAACCAATCATGGAAGAACTTAAACAGGTAATTACATTCTTCGAAGAAAAGCGAAGCACCCAAAATAGAGGGCATGGGATTAAAGCTATTTATCGGTTTAATTCTGAATATGAAGCTATTAGAATGCGATTAAAGCTAGAAATCAACTGTAAAGAACATTTTAATGTCCTAGATTGGGTCGAATTTCCTTATAAGGTGGAAAATGAATGGTTTACGGGAGCAACTACCATCAAAACATATCACCTTAATGAATTATTAGGCTCAAAACTTAGAGCATTATACCAAAGAAGTAAAGGAAGAGACCTTTTCGACCTATATTATGCTAGAAATAATCCATTGATTAACATAGAAGAAATTATCTACTGTTTTAAACAATACATTGAGTTTGCCACAGGAAATAAAGCTCCGAGTAAAAAAGCATTTTTATTGAATATAGAACATAAAGAAACAGACCCCAACTTTATAGGAGATATAGTAGGATTACTAAGGCCAGAAATTAGCTATAATCAAGTAGAGGCGTTTAAATGGTTAAAGTTAGAGGTAATTGAAAAAATGTAAATGGAAAATAAAAACAAAGTACCAGCTATCTTGCCTCTAGCAAATGTCAGTAATTTTATTTAAATTTGTACAAAAAAGTACCAAATACCATGTACCTACTGCCAAATATTCAACATCATCCATTTCAATATAGATAATACAATATGTCAACAATCATCAATTCGTCGCCAGGTACGGCAACAGCAGCAACTAATGGCCTATCCCCTATTGCTAAAAGCTTGCAAAATCAACGAGAGTTTTTTAAATCGGGTACTAGTAAGGATGCCGATTTTAGGCTTACCCAATTAAAAAAATTACGAGCTGCCATTGTTAAATACGAGAAAAAAATTATGACGGCCCTTAAAGCCGATCTCAACAAACCTGCTTTTGAAGCTTATGGTACAGAGGTAGGTTTTGTGCTAGGCGAATTGGATCATACCATCAAGCATGTCAAAAAATGGATGCGCCCTAATAAGGTAAAAACAGCCTTATTTCATGCCATCGGTTCTAGCCGCATTCAACACGATCCGTATGGTGCGGTACTCATTATTGCGCCGTGGAATTATCCTTTTCAGTTGCTAATTGCGCCTTTAATTGGTGCTATTTCGGCAGGCAATACGGTTGTGTTAAAACCTTCAGAATTGGCTCCGCATACTTCGGATGTATGTGTGGAAATGATTAAGGAAACATTTGACGAACACTATATTGATATTTTTGAAGGAGGCGTTCCTGTTTCGCAAGAATTACTAGCACAAAAATGGGATTATATTTTCTTTACAGGAAGTACGGCTGTTGGAAAGATTGTTTATCAGGCAGCCGCCAAACACCTAACACCTGTTACCCTTGAGCTAGGAGGAAAAAGCCCTTGTATTGTTGATAAGGATACGGATATAAAAGTTACGGCACAACGCATTGCTTGGGGTAAATTATTAAACGCTGGGCAAACCTGTATTGCGCCAGATTATTTATTGGTACAAGAGGAGGTAAAAGACGAATTAATAGAACAACTCAAAAAATCTATTAAAAAGTTTTACGGCAAAAACCCAATGAAAAGTAAAAACTACTGCCGCATTATTAGCTCCAAACACTTAGAACGCCTAGGAGCTTTACTAGAAAATACCAACGTAGTACACGGCGGAGAAATAGATGCCGAAACCAAATACATTAGTCCTACTTTAATTGATGGCGTTACCGATAATGACCCCGTAATGCAATCCGAAATTTTTGGTCCCATTTTACCTATCATGACCTACCGCAACATCAACGAAGCCATTGATTATGTGAACAGTCACCCTAAACCATTGGCCTTGTATGTATTTACCAAAAATAAAAAACTCAGCAAAAAAGTATTAAAAGAAACCTCCTCGGGCGGTGCTTGTGTTAACGATACGATTTCGCATATTGCTAGTACCGAAATGCCTTTTGGTGGCGTAGGTGCAAGCGGCATGGGCGGCTATCACGGCAAGTTTAGTTTTGAGGCCTTCTCTCATGCCAAAAGCGTTATGGAACGCTCGCAAATGATTGACCCTCCTTTGCGCTACGCTCCCTACCGCATGAACTTAGGAACGCTTAAATTTTTATTGAAAAGATTGATGTAAAAAAGAGGCATGATTGAATGGTTTTATTGTTAAATTGTTTTTACCTGCTAACGAAAAAAACTTACAAAAAATAAAAAAAGCCATCATTTACAATGCTTGATGTAAATGATGGCTTTTTCTATTTTCGCTCATTAATTTATCATAATAAGAAAAAAATATTTCCATTTTTCTATAATAAACTAAACATCCTTAGAGTTTTTTAGTAAATTAGTGCAAGTATATCAAGGTATTACACTTTAATACTCACCTCCTCTCCTACCTAACTAAGCTATTTAACTTGTTTGTTCTTTTTTTAATAAAGGCAGACAGGAATAGAAAATATTTATTTTTTCAATCAAAATATATTTTTCATGAAAAAAGCAATTACTCTTTTCACCCTCTTAGTATTGGTACTAAGTTCTGCTCAACTTTTTGCACAAGACAAGGAAGAATCGGCAAAAGAAGCAGCTAAAACAACAGAACAAGCCGTAGAAAAAGCCATTGAGTTAGGCGATGTAGCTACGCAAATTTCGGAAATGGAAGCCAAAGCAGCAGCAGCTAAAACTTACTCGGTACCTAAGTTTGAAGTTATTCCTGCAAGCATTACCGTTGACGAAGAAGAACAAGAAGCTTTTAGTATTACTTTACCAGATGTGGAGATGAAACAGGTTGGTAAAAAATGGAAACGACACCTTAAAAAAGCCAAAGGCGGCGACCTAGAAGAAGATAATGGCCGCTACAGCCTTACAGGTGCTAAAATTAAAGATTTAACAAAGGGAGAAATGGATATTCACAGCCAACTAAAAGTAAATAACGAAGGCGTAGAAATTGTAAGCAGCTACGTATTAGAAGGTGCCCTTGTTACCGAAGAATCGAACCCTGATAAAGCAAAAATTATTCGTAAAAGACTCAACGATTTTGCCTTAATTTTTGAAAAAGAACGAGTAGAAGACGAATACAAAGCCGAAAATAGTTTACTAAAAGGTTTTAATGGCGAACTAAAAAAACTAGGCAATAAAAAGGAAAAATACGAGAAGGAAATTGAAAAATACAAAAAAATGATTGCCGAAAATGAAGCCAACATTAAAACAAATGTTGCTGCGCAAGATGATTTAGGCAAAGTAATTGACGCACAAGAAAAAGTGGTTAAACACAGCAAAAATAAAGTGGGCTTGTTTAAGTAGTTTTTAGTAGCAGGTATTTTTGTAGAAAGAAGAAAGTACATAAATAATAAATATCGGAGGATATGGCTAATTAGTAGCTGTATCCTCTTTTTTTGTTAACCTTTATCACTTGGTTTATTTTCATATACAAGCCATAGGCCATAGCCGTCAGGTTAATTGTTTGATAATATCCCAAGGTGT
>JAHDBT010000188.1:9858-12225 GCA_020630215.1 Bacteroidota bacterium | reverse complement strand
GTCACTCAAAACCTCATTTTGCCGCACAATTAGTTTTCGGTCAGGCACTATATACTAGGGACGTATATTTATTGATAGTACATTTTCTCAATGAAGGTAACCTTATTGAAGCTGGGCAAAGAGAAGCATAATCTTTCAGCTTGTTGAGCAACTCACTTATTTCATTTTCTAATTTTAAAACAACGTCCATAGACCAATTTTCCAATAAAAAATCAATTTGTGTTTCATAAGATTTAACAGCTGTATTTGTCCAAATTATTTCGTTCATCTATTTTTGATAATTTTCTATTTTAGCTCGAATACTTGCCATCACCTGCTCATTAGCCACTACTTTTCCATTAGTAATATCAGCTAAACCCTGTTCAATAGAATTTCGCTGGGATTCGGATAGTGCGGCTAACCAATCGCCATTTTCTTGATTAATAATTGCTGTAAGTACCGCTTTTACTTGTACTAAGGTATTAGTATCATTAGTTTCAATGATTAAACGTAATATTTCATTTTTAAGCTCTAATGCACCCATATCATCTTTTTATGTTAAGTAACGCATAAAAAATAAATCCGTCATTTCTACTTGATCTTTTGCACTTATCCTGCGTTGCAAATACTCGCCGTAGCTTAGGCTATGGCTGCGTTTTGCGCCTTGTCTAAGCACAAAACCTCTACGTACAAATTGTCGGATTTATTTTTTAAACGTTACTAAACTGACTTAAATCTATAATATTAATGCGTTGTGTATGGTATCCTTTTTCTTTTTAGAATATTCAAACGGTACACATCCAAAGGAAAATTAGCTAGGCTACTTTTATTTCTAAATTAAGCTAAAAAAAGAAGAAAAGCAAATTTCACAAAGTTGGAATAGCCATATATCTTTAGCAAACAAAGTAATCTTACTTCACGGTAAAATTAAACGTCAAAGTACCTTGTTGTAATTCGGCGGCGTTTATTTCGGAGTTAAATTTGGCTTTACGGGCGGCGGCTAATGCTTTATTTTTTAAGATGCCGCTACTAGTCGTAGAACCTGCACCTGTATACTGCGCATCAATTACATTTCCGTTTTTATCTACTTTTATTTTAATGACTACTCGGCCTACTTCTTGCGAGGCATCGGTGATATTGGGGATGTCTAGTAAACGGCGGCCTGCTAAATCAAAACCTACGCCTTTTTTACCCAATCCTGGGCTTTTGTCGCCGCTGTTATCGCTAATATCTACCTTTCCCATTCTGGAGCCAAAATCTTCTTGGCTGTTGCTGCTATTGCCCTGCGAGGAATTGTTGCTGGTTTTAGAACCTGGAAATAATGCTTTGGGATCGACGGTTGGTTTAGGCTCTTCTTTTTGCTTAGGTTTTGCCTTGTCTTTTTTCTCTGCATCCGATTTACTACTTGCAGGTTTGTCTTTGTTATTTTTCTTGTTGTCTTTCTTCTTATTATCCTTGGGAGATTTCTTATCTTTCTTTTTTGATTTGTCTTTTTTATTTTTGTTTTTTTCTACCTTTTTATTGTCTTTTTTCTTTTTTCGTTCTGCTACGGGTAAAGGCGGTGCCTCTTTATCATCGGTTGTAGCAATTTTATTGTCTACAATAGGTTTGGGCGTTTGCTTTTTAGCCGCTTCCGAAGAGCTTGCGCTAGGCTGGTTTTCGGCTAACTCCTGCTGTTGTTGTGCAGTATTTGCTTCCGCTGAAACAGGCTGCACATCTCCCGACCCTTGTTGGGAATCGCCAAAGTTTACTAATATCCCTTGTATCTGGTCAGGCGGTGTCATGGTTGATAAACCAAAAAAGAATAAACATAACAATAGGACAAGGTGTACTAACACCGTGCCTACCAATCCATCTATCGAAAATCTTTCTTTTTGTTCTCCGTAACTATTCATGTGTTTTTTTTTAGTGGTCAGTGGTCAGACCATTCGCTGCGCTCATTATCAGAACGCTGCGCTGTCAGTTTTATATGCTGACGTGTTTTTAGTGGTCAGTTTCCTGCTGACGATTTCTAGCGAATCTCCTTGCATCAGCAAAAATTTTAAATCTTCAATTCTCGATTCTAAATTTTAAATAAACTGGGTCGCACCTATGGTGCTAGGTTCTTTGGTGTTGGTTTTTCTATAAACAGGTTGTACCTACGGCACAAAAAATCAAACCTCTCATCGTCAGCAGATAAAAAATTTTAAATGCTCAATGAAAAAAAATCAAAATTCACATTTCAAGAATCAAACCTCCCCTAACATCAGCAGATAAAAAATCTTAAATTCTAATTCTTCGATTCTAAATTTTAAATAAACCTCAACAATCGTCAGTAAATCAAAATTCACATTTCAAAAATCATATTTAAAGAATCAAATCTTCCATCGTCAGCATAAAAAATTTTAA
>JAHDBT010000188.1:0-9758 GCA_020630215.1 Bacteroidota bacterium | reverse complement strand
TTTTAAATTTTAAATAAATCCCCTCCTTGCATCAGCAGAAAAAAATCAAAAATCATATTTAAAGAATCAAATCTTCCATCGTCAGCATAAAAAATTTTAAATCCTAAATTCTCGATTTTAAATTTTAAATAAATCCCCTCCTTGCATCAGCAGAAAAAAATCAAAAATCAAGATTCAGCAATCAAAAATCAAAGATGACTACTCCGTCGGTTCGGTAGCGAGTACCATTTTAAGATTCATTTTTTTTACGATATTCATCACGCCAACTACTTTTTCTAATTCGGTAGCTTTATCGGCTTGTAAAATAATCGTTGGGTTTTCTTCTTTCTTAACGGCTTTCTCTATAGACGTTTGAAGCTGATTAAGTCTCACTCTTTCCCCTTCCACATAGTACTCCATGTTTCGAGTAATTTGTACAGAAACACCTTTGTTTGCCATTACTTGACTACTAGAACTCGGTAAAGTTAAATCAAGTGCGCTAGGCGTTACAAAGGTAGAGGTTAACATAAAGAAAATTAACAATAGAAAAATGATGTCGGTTAAGGACGACATGCTAAAATTTGGATCGCGTTTATTGGATGTTTTTAATGCCATTATTTTTTTTTTAGTAGAAAGTAGAAGGTATATAGTAGTAGGTACTTAGACGGTTTCGCTGCGCTGCACCGTTGTATTAATGTCAACTACTTTATTAGGGAATTGGATAACTTATCCAAACATTGGAAACTTTTAACTGTAAACCATTAACTACACCGTAGCTGGTTCTTGCAAAAAGTCGATAAACTGAATGGTAGCATATTCCATTTTATAGACTACTTTTTCTACTTGTGAAACCAATAAATTATATCCAATAAAAGCAATAATACCAATGGTTAAACCTACGGCGGTGGTAATTAATGCTTGGTAAATACCTCCTGCCAACATACTAGGATCTACATTAACCCCAGCGGTTGAAATTTTATAGAAAGCGTTAATCATCCCAGTAACCGTTCCGAGGAAACCAATCATAGGAGCTGCCCCTGCAATAGTTGCTAGGGTTGCTAGGCGATTTTCTAGGCGGAGCAATTCAATTTTACCCTCATTTTCTATGGCAACCTCAATACTACGCAAAGGCTTGCCAATGCGCTTAATACCTTTTTCTACCATGCGGGAAATAGGGGTGTCTGTGCGAGCGCATAAATCTGCCGCACCACTAATATCGCCCCGTATCATGTAGTTTTGAATTTGGTCCATAAAACTAGCGTCAATTCTTCCAGCCTTGCGGATGGTAATGAAACGCTCGATAAAAATATACACCGCAATAACCGATAGAATTAATAAAGGAACAATAAAGTACCAACCTGCCTGCAACAATAATTGTAGCAAAGAGGTTTTTTGCGCTACAGGAGTCGCTAAATCTGCCGCATTTTGGGTTGCTTCTTGCAATAACAATAATAACATAGTTTATTTTTGATTGATGTGAGGATGTCTTTGTTTTAGTAAATGGAAGTGCATATTTGGTATTTAGTACTTCGACGGTTTCGCTGCGCTTCACCATGTTTGTATGCCAAAAGTGTTTCCATTTTATTGTAATAAATTAAAATCTCATTTTTGTTCCATGTTGTATTTTACGAACAAAGCTGCAATAATAAGATAAGTTCGACAAAAATAATAATTTATTAGTGCTACTTAATAAAGAATCGCAAAATTCCGTAACAAAAAGTTCAATGGAACGAACAATAGTAAGACTTTAACCTAGCAGAATAGACACATTGTTGTTTTTGTAAACATTTTTTTTACTTGCACAAAAAAAAATGGCATTTCTTGCACACCAAAATAGTCAAGCTGTACATTTAAGTGTACAAGAAAGCTCCTTTAAAGAACTTGCTGCTTTTTTTTGTTGTAAAAAAAGGTCAAAAGTGTTGGTTTTACTAGTCTTTCACTACCATTTTTTGACTGTATACTTGATCGTCTATCAAAATCTGCGCCAAATATAAGCCTGTTGTTAACAATTTTGTATCCATTGTTATTTGCTGCTTTTTTTCTAGCACTTTTTTGCTCATTACTAGCCGTCCTGTTAGGTCATAAATATTTACATTTTTTATGCTTGCATTATTTAAACTACTAACATCTATTTGTATAAAATTAGTACTTGGATTGGGATAAACATGCACCTTTTTAGAATTTTTAACGATTGCTTGTGTGTTTAAAGAATAGGCTTGTTCAAACCAAACCAGCCCTCCATTGTAAGAACCTACTATTATGTCTAACATACCATCATTATCTAAATCGGCAATTGCAGGGGCGGCGTTATATCCTATATCTAAACCTAGTAAATTATCATTTACTAGTGTAAAGGCTCCCGTTAAAATATTTCCCTCAATCCCTCTATACAAATGTATCTTTCCGTTTTCGGCACCAACTACCAAAACTAAGTCGCCATTTACTTTTAGCATTTTAGGCACCGAAAAGCCAGTTACACCTCCTTGTTCTTGCACATCAATTTCGCCCCAAAAAGTGCTTTGCTGGGTAAAAACAGGGTTCGTATCAGTTCCTGTATTTTCCAAATAACGAATTTCGCCGTTTCTGTGCCCTACCACTAAATCCAATAAACCATCCTCATTTACATCAAACAAATTAGGGGTGCTATGTTGTACAATATCTAATCCTTGGTATTGCTCTTGTACTTGTGGTGCGCCAAACTGTGCGATGCCTTCTCCATTGGGGGTATTTATAAATAAATGTAAAAAACCTTCCTCTGTACCTACAATCATATCTTCATCACCATCACCATCAATATCGCCAAAAGTAGGCGTAAAAGAATAATAGTCGAAAGCCAATTGCTCAAAAATTTCGATGTAATCATCGTCTATTAAAGTAAAGGCTGGGTTAGTAGCGGTGCCTGTATTTTCGTAGAGGGATAAGGCAGCAGTAAAGGTACCTGCATTGTTCATATAGCCATAATTAGCAACCACAAGGTCTAGCAAGCCATCGCTATTATGGTCGAAAAAGGCAGGATACGAATAGCGATTTACATCTATCATATCATCTATTAAAAAAGTTTCTGTTTGGTAGTCAAACTGGTTTTCCTCATTGCCATTGTTTTCGTAAAACCATACACAACGGCGATGTTGAGATTGATTTCGTGCGTTTGGCGACACCAACATATCTTTGAGTCCATCATTATTAACATCTAAAGAAAAAGCGGCAGGAAAAGTACGGGGTAAGGCTGGCACACTATAAGAAGGGAAATTAATATCTTGTTCTATCATATTGGCATTCGACAAATCTCCTCCATTTACTGCCATCACCAAATTATCGAACGATATGTCTCCTAGAATAATTTCTTTATCTAAATCACCATCCAAATCAATGGCCAATAGCGTTGAGCCAGGGTGCAGGCTTTTCTCTTCGCTTGCTATGGCAACCGCAAGGCCGTCGCTACAATCAATTCCTAAATCAAGTTCTGCATCTACACCACTTTCATAAAAGTTTCCCCAGCAAGCATCAGTCACTTCAAAACTTAGCACACCACATTCGTTTTCTGCTGCTTGGTTTTCAAAAAAATCTATATACCCGCCCGAAGTATTAAAAGTTAAAATATCAATATCCCCATCATCGTCAATATCTTTTATTTCGGGTAAATCGTAAACGGCAACCGCTAAGTTCTTGGTGCTGCCATTCTCCTCATAGTCTAGTTTTTCGATAAAGAGGTTAAAAGCTATTTTATTTGTTTCATTTCTATATCCTTCCCACACTTGTATGCCATCTAAGTCGTAAGAACAAAAAATATCCATTACGCCATCACAATTAAAATCTACTAATTTGGCCCAAAATTTCATAGTTGGAAAAGCCCGTTCGTATTCTGGTTGGTATTCGTAATCTACGGTATTTGGCGTGCCGTTATTAATAAAGGTAAAGACCTTATCTGCTCCTCTATCAAAAATAAAAAGGTCCATTGTGCCATCCCCATTTAAATCAACCTCCGAAAACTGTGGGTTGTTTAATCCTCCTATCCAAGGAAATTTCATATTCTGCCCATTAGCAGATACTTGCACATCATTTCTTTGAACAAAGTCAGATTGCGCCTTTCCTGTGTAAGTCGCACATATAAACAATAACAATAAAGTAGAAAATAATTTCATGGTATTCAAGGTATTTAATAAAGTAATTCGCAATTTTTGCATATCTTTAGCAACGCTTTTTTTGTTGTTGCTCCTCCAACTTTTAGGAGGTATAAATTTGTTGAGAAATGCTGTGAGCACCCCTTTACAGTATGCTTTTTAATGATTCGACAAGAAAGCATTTTAATAGGATAACGAAAAATAGATAAATTTCGGTTTATAACTTCCATTTATGCAGATAAAAAACCTACTACTAACAATATTGGTAACTTGCATGACTTTTTGCTTTACCACACAAGTACAAGCACAAAATGAAGCTGCCAATAAAAAAGATAGTACCCAAACAAGCTTAACAGATACTAGCCAAACCCTTGCCCCAACAGATACGAGTGCTGCCAATGCTGCTGCTAGTACCAAAAAAGGGGTAGAAGACCCAGCGCAAGCAAAAGCGACCCAGTTATTGTTGGAAAAACAGCAACAGGAAACCGCACAAAACAATGCAGCGGCTGATGCAACAAAACCTGCCCCTTCTAAACTTATTGAATATTTTGCGGGGGAAATGCGGCCTACAAGCAATGGTACTAGTTTAGAAATTAGTGTTGTTGACTCTTTGGGCATACTCATTCCCCATATTAATGGTGAATATGACTTTACGCTCTCTGGCAAAGACCAAAAGTTGAACTTTGTGAATGGCAAATCTACAGTGAATTTTGCAAAGGGCGAAATGCCAAATACCATATATATAAAACACAAAAATGAGTTGATGCACTTGTCGAACTTTTGGCGTTTTGTAAAAAAATCGGATGGCACGATTAGCCAAGGGAATATTCCTTTATGGGTAGCGATTATTCCTCCCTTAATTGCCATTTTATTGGCCCTTATTTTTAAAGAAGTCGTTGCTTCTTTATTTATAGGTGTTTGGATAGGCGTATTTATTTTAAATGGCTATACCTTAAAGGGCTTTTTTACTAGCTTTTTTAATGTAATTGATAAGTATATTATAGAAGTACTAAAAGATCCATCTCACCTGGCAGTTATTATTTTTTCTTTGCTGATAGGAGGTATGGTGGCCGTTATTTCTAAAAATGGCGGTATGGCAGGTGTAGTAAATCGCTTAACTAAACGGGTAAATTCTGCTCGTAGCTCGCAGTTTGTAACTTGGCTCTTAGGTCTTGCCATCTTTTTTGACGATTACGCCAACACGCTAATTGTAGGAAACACCGCCCGTTCTTTAACCGACCGCTACCGAGTATCGCGCGAAAAATTGGCCTATATTGTAGATAGTACTGCCGCACCCGTAGCCTCTATTGCCTTAGTAACTACTTGGATTGGCGCAGAGTTGGGCTATATAAAAGGAGCCGCCGAAAGTATTGGCTTAAACGAAGGCGCTTACAGCATCTTTTTAAAATCGTTGGCGTACTCCTACTACCCTATTTTAACGCTTATTTTTATTTTGATGTTGATTTTATTAAAACGTGATTTTGGCCCGATGCTAAAAGCAGAACGTCGTGCTAGAATGACGGGGCATTTATACGAGTCGGTAGAGGAGGAAGATCACAATGTAGATATGTCGGAGTTGCAGCCTATAAAAAACAAGCCGCACCGTTCTTTTAATGCCGTACTACCTATTTTAACCGTTATTTTTGTAACTATGTTTGGCTTAATTTACACGGGAGCTAAAGATATTTGGAATGCGGAAAATGTAAGTTTCTTAGAAAAAATGTCTCGTGCGCTTGGTGGTCTAACACCTTTATCCAATACCATTGGAAATGCCGATTCGTATGCCGCTTTATTGTGGAGTTCGGTAACAGGGGTTTTTGTAGCGGTATTTTTAACGATGATACAACGCATTATGTCGCTGCGTGCTACGATGGATACTTTTTTAAACGGTATTAAAACCATGATACCTGCCATGATTATTTTAATTTTGGCTTGGTCGCTCGCAAAAATTACCAGCGATTTAAATACCGCTGGCTTTTTAAGTAGCGTTTTAGATGGCAATATTCAGCCACAGTTAATGCCTATTATTACGTTTATTTTAGCTGGGGTTACCGCTTTTGCTACGGGTTCGAGTTGGAGTACCATGGCTATTTTGTATCCTATTTTATTGCCCGTTACTTGGGGCATTTGCTCCTTAAATGGCTTGCCCGAAGACATTACCTTACCCATATTTTATAATGTTACCGCCAGCGTTTTAGCGGGTTCGGTATTTGGCGATCACTGTTCTCCTATTTCGGATACAACGATTTTAAGTTCTTTAGCGTCTAATTGTAATCATATCGATCACGTTAAAACGCAGTTTCCATATGCGCTTACGGTTGGTATTGTAAGTATTGGGTTAAGTACTTTAGCCGTTTATATGCCCCATTTTCAACATTGGATGATTTACTTAATTGGTATTGCCGTACTGCTTTTGGTTGCCTTACTCTTTGGTAGAAAGGTGCAAGACTATGACCCGCATTTTGTGATGCCTAATAAAAATGATGATTTAGAAAAACCCAGAGAACAACTGATTGATGAGGAAGAGTTTAATGATGAAGGGTTGATTGCAAATGCCTAAAAGATTTTTGATTTTTGAATCTTGATATGCGATTTTTGATTTTTTTATGCTAACGCTATGGGGTGGTTTGATTTTTGAAATTCGATTTTTCCCTAGAATAAATTCTAGGGCTACAATGTCGGTCATCCCTACGGGATTTCGGTGTTGGTTGGTTTTTTGTACAACATACAATTAGGGTTAATAGGCTTCTTTTGACATGTTTATCCAAGCGGTTGGCACTTTTTGCTACAAGCCGGGAGGCTTTGAACCCGTTTGGCTCAAGCGGGGACGCTTGACCCTGCTGCCCGGCTTAATGTCAACTACTTTTAACGTTTAGATAAACAGGTCCTTTTTTTCAAGAAAAAAGGTTGCTTAGTGGTTACCTTTTCCAATTTAGGGTATTATAGTAATGAACACACATTTGTAATTCATTATCACCTACGCCTAAAATCTCGCAACGATGAAAGCAGTATTACTTACGATAACATTAAGCCTATTTACTTTATTACTTAGCAATGCCAACAACAACTCAACAATTTCTATTGATGCAGATGCTTGTGATGTGCAGCACAATTTAACGACAGCAGAAACAAGTTTTGAAATACAAAAGGTAAGCCCTAATCCTGCCATTAATTTTGTGCAAATTGATTTTACTAGCACTGCAACCAACATACAGGTGGAAGTATTTGACCTTACAGGCGCACTGGTACATACGCTACAAACAGCTACACAAAAAGGATACAATTCTGAAACAGTAAATATTGATCACCTAGCAAGAGGCATTTATTTTATTGGTATTCGTACTGCGGATAGTCAGGTGATGAGTAGGTTTATAAAAAGGTAGGAAGATTTTTTTTGGTAGTAAGTAGTAGGTTTTGCCTTAGTACATATATCCTAACATATCTAACTCCCCATCGTCCCAGGTTTTATTTCCTATTGCTTTTACCATAAAAGCTGCATCGTCTATTTTTTCTGTTCCTAGGCCGTAGTTGTTGTGTTGGTCTATTTTTAGCCACGTAACAGTTAACTTTTTAGCGGTATATCCTAGGCGTTCATAATAGGCGGGTTCGTCGGTTACTAAAAATAGAAAATCAATTTTTGCTTTGTTTTGTTGGGCTAGTTTTTCAAATTCTAAGAGCAGTTTAGTGCCAATTCCTTTTCCTTGCTGTGTAGGGTCAACACATAAATCAATTACGCCAAAAACGGTAATGGGCCGTCCATTTAATTTCATCGCTCTGTAATCAATGGCAAGTTGTCCAACTAACTCCTCCTCTATTTTAGCTAATATGCGGTAATGTGGCAATTGTTTAAAATAATCTCGTCCGTGATAGTCTACCTCTGTAAAGTTTTTTTGGAGCAAAGCGTTAATGGCTTTGCTTGTTGCTTCGTTTATTTCAAACTCGTTAAGGGTAATTAATTGCATGTATTTGGTGGGGATTATTGGAGATAATAGTGGATGGGATTAAGGGACGCAAACTAAATAACTGTCCGTTTTGACTTTATCTTTTTGCACTATCCTGCGTTGACAAAACCCTTATTACGCTTAAGCGTAATGCGGATTTTGCCGCCTTGTCTAGCACAAAAATATTTCCTCAAAATCCGACACTTATTTATTCTCCGTACCTAAATTGGGGACTATTAGGCATAACATCCTTAAATCGACACTAAAACATCAAGCGGTTTCCATTGTTTATCTTCGTATACATACCATACGGTAATCCACGATTCTTTTTGTTTTTTCCAAGAAGCTTCGAGTAGGTACACTTTTTCTTTTACATATTTCTTATTCGGAAAATGCTTATCTGCTAAACCCTGCACTTCTCCTGACATTTCACCTTCCTTTAATTGTATTTTTGATTTATCTTCTGGCGGACCAAACTTTTTAATGGCTTCTTTAAATAATAGTTGCTTCAATTCTTCCGTATCCTTATTTAAAGCCTCCACATCCAAACCAGCCGCATTTTTCAAATCTGTTTTTTGAATTGTTTTAACAGCTTGTTTCCCGTTTTTTTTGGTACTGGTTTGTGTTGTTTTATCAGCCGTTTCACTTGTAGCATCTGTTTGCGTATTGCAAGATAAACAACAAGTAATTAACAGCAAAAAAAATAAATTTCTCATGTATTTTATATTAAATTTAGGTTACTATTTAGCAAATGCTCAATAGTAGTAGCAGGTAGAAAGTACGCTTCGCTTTTGGTAGAAAAACGGCATTGATTGGCATGTTTACCCAGTTCCTTTACACTTTTTTTAGTAGCAGAACTACACACCGCTGTAAAGTACCAAGTACTTTTCCTTATTGGATAAACAGGTCTAAAATAGTAATCTAACGATTACTGTTTGTAATCAATCATTTTAATAACGGCAATATGCCCTAGTTCTGCTCTATTTGGCCACGGCTCGGGGTTGGTACTGTCGCCTGTATTTAGTACCCATTGTTCTTTGTATACCATACCTACTCCTTTTGCATATACTTCTTCGCTGTACACTTTATTAATGCTGTCGTCGCAATCTTCTTGTAAAATGGTGGCGGTTTCGTTAAAGTTCAAACTGCCAAGCTCATAGGGTTGCCCAACATCCTGGTAAATGTGTTCCCACTCGTTGCCACCGCAAGAAGGCAAAGAAATACCATCGTATATAAAGCGGTAAAAATGGCTGTTGCCCAACCATGTTTTTCCTTCGGTTACAGGAAAAACCATTTTCATAAACCGCAATTCCCCTTCCATTCGTTCGGCTTGTCGTTTGTTTTTGTCTAGTACCATATACCAAACAACGGGGTTAATATTTTCCCAAGGAATGTTGTTGTCGTAGCGGATGTATCGGTTAATAATTCGGGCGGTTCGTCCTTCATTATCGGTAAAGGTACCCGCATATTCTTCCCTAAGCTGTACCGAAATGGTATCGACATTACCAGATACAAAGCTGCTGTAAATAACAGAATCTACTTGGTAAACTGCCCAAAAAGCCGAATCGGTTGGAAAATATTCGTAACCAAAATCTAAAGTGGGTTCTTCTACCTCGTTGCCACAACCGAAAGTAAAAGTAGCTAGTACTGCACAAACACATAAAAGGAGGAGTGTAAAGTTGACCTTTAATTTTGCCATGTTGTATTTTAAATTGCT
>JAHDBT010000187.1:10406-12228 GCA_020630215.1 Bacteroidota bacterium | reverse complement strand
ATCTGTAGCAGTAACGGAATAGGTAGAAATGCTAGTAGGATTGACGGTAATAGTAGCATCTGTTTGCCCCGTGTTCCATTGGTAGAATGTGCCACCTGTAGCGGTTAGCGTAGCAGTTTGTCCATTACAAATTGTTTGGTCTTCGCCCGCATTTGCAAAGCTATCTAGTACATTTATTGAAATAGACCCCGAAGTACTGCAAGGTTCAAATACAGCATAGCTAATAGTGTAGGTGCCAGGTTCGGTTGCTTCAAAAGTATTGGTGTTGGTATTAACATTTGGGCCATCCCATGAGGCATTGGGAAGGGAAATGATAGTGCCTAAGCAAGTGTTCTCAGGGATGGAAGACGCATCGAATGTTGCCGCTTCTACAGTAATTGTAATGTTTCCAGATGTTCCACATTCGCCATTAGATGCATAAGATAAGAGATAATCGCCAGCAACAATTGGGTTAAAGTTATTGTCATTTACCCCTTCGCCCGTCCAAGTAGCACCAGCAGGTAAAATTACAAAATCACCACAGTTTATTGTAGGGGGAATGCTAGATAAGTCTATGGCACTATCTTCAGAAACTTCAATAATTACTGCACCCGATTGTGGGCAAATATCACTAGTATTGTAATTAAGCGTGTAGGTGCCTATTATTGAATTGTTAAAGGTATTTCCGCTTACGCCATCTCCTGTCCAGTTAGCATTTTCTGGTAAGTTAATGACTTGATTTGGACATGTAGTACCAGGAATAGTAGCCGTGTTAACGGGTAATGGAGCCAATACTTCGATGGTATGTATGCCAGAGGAATTGCATATCCCGTCTGTGATATAGTTGATGTTGTACGTGCCAGGAGTTGTACTGCTGAAAATATTATCGGCTACACCTGTACCACTCCATATTGCAGTTGCAGGCAAGTCAATAAAATCACCACAATTTATTTCAATAGGTATAGTAGAGGTATCAATAGTAGGAGGGGCATTCACTATTATATCAACAGTGCCAGTAGTTGGGCAAGTATTGTTTGTGGTATAGGTTAAAGTATAAAGCCCTTCGTTTGTATTGCTAAAGGTATTACCAATTACACCATTTCCTGTCCAGGAAGCATCTGGAAGATCAATGGTTTCGCCACAGTTAATATCATCAGGAATAACAGATGTATCTAAAGGAAGGGAAGCAGCTACAAAAATGTCTACCGTTCCTGCAGAGCTACAAGTGCCATCTGTTGTGTAGGATAAGGTGTAAGTGCTAGAAACCGTTGCGCTAAAGCTGCTGCCTACAATGCCATTTCCTGTCCATGTTGCGCCAGCAGGTAAATTAACGATTTCGCCACAAGCCACACTTGTTGGAATAGTAGAGGTATCAATATCACTATCTGTACTTACAATAATAGTTACACTACCTGTTTGAGGGCAGGTGCTAGAACCTCCTGTATTATAATTAAGCATAAAAGTGCCTACATTATCACTAATAAAAATATTATCGTTAACACCTGTTCCTGTCCAATCTGCTTCTGTAGGTAAGGTAATAGATTGCCCTGGACATACACTAGTAGGAATACTTGATAAATCGGGTGCAACAGGTGCTTCTACTATAATTAGAATATTGCCAGTTGTACTGCATAAGTCATTCGTATTATAAGTAAGTTGGTAAGTGCCTGCGGTTAGTACACTAAAGTTATTGTCATTTACTCCGTCGCCCGTCCAAGTAGCACCTGTAGGTAAGGAGACAACTTCGCCACAAGCTACCGTACTAGGAATACTAGAGGTATCATAAGGTGGAGGAGCATTAACGGTAATGCTAATCGTGCCACTATTAGGACAAGTTCCATCT
>JAHDBT010000187.1:9363-10306 GCA_020630215.1 Bacteroidota bacterium | reverse complement strand
CTACAACACTAGGGATAGTACTTGTATCTAAAACTGGAGGAGCATTAACGGTAATGCTAATCGTGCCACTATTAGGACAAGTTCCATCTGCAATATAATTTAAGGTGTAAATGCCAGGAGTAGTGTTGCTAAAGTTATTATCCGCAACACCATTTCCTGTCCAAGTAGCACCAGCAGTTAAAGCAACAGTTTGTCCACAGTCTACAACACTAGGGATAGTACTTGTATCTAAAACTGGAGGAGCATTAACGGTAATATTAACAACATCGCTTGTACTGCAAGTTCCAGTAGTTGTATAAGTGAGTGTATAATTGCCAGGGGTAGTACTGCTAAAAACAGTACCACTAATACCGTTGCCTGTCCAAGTAGCACCAGTAGGTAATTCGACGGTTTCTTCTGGGCAGACTTCTGGAGGAATGCTGCTTGTATCAAAAGGCACAAAGGAAGACGTAATAGTTGCCGCTGCTGTTGTACTACAATTATTGTCATCCGTTATTGTTACGGTATAAGTGCCTTCTATTAGGTTGGTAGCGGTTTGGGTTGTTTGGGAGTTTGCGGAAGCATCCCAGGTATAGGTGAAAGGGCTAGTGCCACCACTAGTTGCAGCCGTAGCCGTTCCATTTGCTGTGCCACAATTAGCCTCCGTTGTAGATATATTGGTTGTAAGAGGAGGAGGAGCAGTAAGTGTAATAGTTGCAGTAACATTACATTCACTTGCATCTGTAACAGTTACGGTATAATCACCAGCTTCCAGATCAACAAGTGCATATTCCGTTGCTCCATTACTCCAAATATAGCTGTAATCATCAGGGGTGCCAATAGTAGGAATTGCGGCTAACTCTCCTAAGTCATCACTACAAATAATAGGTATTGTTTCGAGGCTTACAGTAGGTCCATCATTACCATTAATGTCAATGGTTATTGTAGCAGAACAATCGTTGCT
>JAHDBT010000187.1:0-9263 GCA_020630215.1 Bacteroidota bacterium | reverse complement strand
TCCATTCGTAGGTGTAAGGTTCCGTACCTCCGTTAACACTTACAAAAGCTTCGCCATTTGTTTCACCGCAATTAGGTTCAATTGTCTCCGTGGCTATGCTAGGTCCATCATTACCATTAATGTCAATGGTTATTGTAGCAGAACAATCGTTGCTATCTGTAACGGTTACCGTATAAGTGCCTGCTGCTAGGTTGGTAGCGGTTGGGGTAATTTGTCCATCATTCCATTCGTAGGTGTAAGGTTCCGTACCTCCGTTAACACTTACAAAAGCTTCGCCGTCAGCTGCCCCACAACTGGCATCTGTTAGGTTAACGGTAGCAGTAGGGCCATCATTATTGTCTACGGTAACAGTCGTTTCGGTAGTGCAACTATTAAAATCGCTAATTGTTACCGTATAAGTGCCAGCGGCGAGACCAGTAGCCGTATCCGAATTATCGCCATTATCCCATACATAAGTATAAGGAGGAATCCCGCCTGCGCCAGTAGCTGTTGCTGTGCCATCATTTTGCCCACAGTTTGCGGCATTTGTTATAGTTGTTAGTGTTGGTATTTCAGAACCGTCGATGCCAATTGTTTCCACTACAGTACAATCATTTCCATCTGTAACAGTAAGGGAATAACTATCTGGCATTAGATTGGTTATCGTTTCGGTAGTTTGTCCGTTGCTCCACTCGTAAGTATAAGGAGGGATACCGTTATTAGGTGTAGCTGTAGCCGTTCCGTTACTTTGCCCACATTCAGCGCTTGTGGTTGTGAAATCTATTATGGGTAATGGCGAATTTTCAATGGTAATGGTTTCTGTAACAATGCAGTCACTACTATCTGTAACCGTAACCGTATAACTGCCAGCCGTTAAGTTAGTGGCTGTATTAGTAGTTGTTCCATTATTCCAATTAAAACTGTATTCGCCACTACCGCCTGTCACCTCAATGCTTATTTGCCCGTCTGCATTTTCGCAAGTAGGGTCTGTTTGTTCGTTTATTGTTATTGTGGGAGCTTCATTATCACTAATATTTGCACTATTCGTTGTTGTACAATCATTACTATCGGTAAGGGTGAGGGTATAAGTGCCAGCAGCAAGATTAGAAAGGGTATTACTATTTTCCCCATTCTCCCAGGTGTAAGTATAAGGGGCAGTACCGCCATCAACAGTTGCCATTGCCGAACCATTGTTTTGCCCACAGTTGGCATCTGTTGTTATAAAATCTAATGTTGGCGCAGCAGAATCCTCAATAGTAATTATTTCTGTTGCGATACACCCATTATCATCTGTAACGGTAACCGTATAATCACCCGCTGCAAGATTGGTAGCCGTATCCGACATTTGCCCATCACTCCAAATAAAACTATATTCTCCACTACCTCCTTCCACATCTATAACAACTTCTCCATTAGCTAATCCACAGGTAGTAGGAACCAGAGCATTTACAGTTATTGTAGGGGCTGCACTATCTCCAACAATCACGCTATCAGTTGCCGTACAATCATTTCCATCTGTAATTGTAACGGTATAAGTATCTGCGGACAGTCCTGTAATGGTTCCATTGCTTACTGCGTCGGAGCCTGGCCACTCATACAGGTAAGGCAGTATACCGTTTGAACCTGTGGCTGTGGCTGTGCCATCACTTTGTCCACAGTTTGCAGCTGTTGCGGTAGTTGTTACGCTAGGAGCAGATGATGAATCAATAGTAATTATTTCTGTTGCGATACAACCATTATTATCCATAACGGTAACTGTATAATCACCCGCTGCAAGATTGGTAGCCGTATCCGACATTTGCCCATCACTCCAAATAAAACTATATTCTCCACTACCTCCTTCCACATCTATAACAACTTCTCCATTAGCTAATCCACAGGTAGTAGGAACAGGAGTGTTTACGGTTATTGTAGGGGCTGCACTATCTCCAACAATCACACTATCGGTTGCCGTACAACCGTTGCCATCTGTAATCGTAACGGTGTAAGTACCTGCTGACAGTCCTGTAATCATAGCGTTTGTGTCACCATTATCCCAAATATAAGTATAGGGGGTAGTGCCGCCTGTAGGAGTAGTGGTAGCAGTTCCATCATTTTGCCCACAGGTAGCATTTGTTGCTGTTGTGGTTACGCTAGGAGCTTCACTATTTCCAATAGTTACACTATCGGTTGCGGTACATCCATTGGCATCTATAACAGTAACAGTATAGTTTCCAGCAGAAAGGTCTGTAATGGTTCCATTGCTTACTGCGTCGAAGCCTGGCCACTCATATAGGTAAGGTACTGTGCCACTTGAAGCTGTTGCTGTTGCGGTGCCATCGTTTTGCCCACAGTTGGCATTTGTTGCTGTAGTAGTTACGTTAGGAAGTGAGGGCGGTGTTACAGTTATTTGATCAGATGCGGTGCATCCACCATTACTTGTCATTACCGTGTAAGTAGTAGTGGTACTTGGATTTACAGTAATAGATGTTCCTACTTGCCCAGTATTCCATTGAAAGGAAGTGCTATTGGTTGAGGAGGCAGTTAATGTTGCGCCGCTTATGCAGGTTAGTGGTGTTGTTATAGTAGCAGTAACATCAACTTCTGAAACAACTTCTATGGAAGTGCTAAATTCACTATAGCATCTGCCATAACCCACTATAGCTGTTATCGTATGTGTGCCAACACCTGCCGTAGATGGCGAAAAAGTAGCATTGCCACTTCCATTTCTTCCTGGGCCATCTGTGCCTGTGTTATTGCCATCATTATCCAGAATACTGCCATCATTTAGGTCGGTAATGCCAGTACCTGTCCAATAAATATATGAGTCTTCTTCTATTATAATTCCTTCTGGATCAAATGTGGCTTCTACGCTATCAAAGGTATTTAAAACTGCATCTATATCTGTTAGGCTTAAGGTAATGTCAGGGGAGGTTACACAAACGGAGGAAGGTGTAGTAAAGCTTGCATCAAAATCTGGGTATTCGGCATCTACATCGGGGGTGCAGTCATCAGGCGAGCATTCGTTAAGGACTACTACTAACATATCTGTGCAAACTCGGCAAAAATCAGATACATTGCTGGCAGCATCTGTTACACAAAAAGTTAGTAAATGTGTGCCAGACCCAGCGAAGAAAGGATCAAAAAAAGCTGTATTATCACCGTTATCTGTGAAACCAGTAGAACCAAAAAAGAATTCTCCAGGAAAATTATTTAATTCATTTTCTATAAAAACTTGACCATTAATTACTTGTGGTGGGTCAAGTGAGCAATAAGTAGGGCTATAATCAAAATTTCCCCAATAAGTTGGGTCAGGATAAGGGGTAGTTATGGAGTTATATTGAGGAATAAGGTTTGTTATGGCTAACTCTGGTAAAGTATAAGTTCCATTAAAACTAATAGTACAGCCGCTACTATCTTCAAATGTTATAGACCAGGATTGTCCTTCAAGTACATAAAGAGTAATGCTACCGAAGTTGGCAAATGTGTTAAAGCTTACAGTAGTACCTACTGTAATAGGAGTAGAAGCACTAACATCGTTGTAGGCTCCTATAATGCCAGTAACCGTATAGTTTTCTGTAGCAGGCGATTGTTCTGGTAAACCTCCAGAAAGTTGTAAGAAAGTACTTGCAATAGCAGGTGTGCCTTCTTCAGATTCATCACATAAGCCAAACATTAAACTACTTACACAAGCCTCCCTCTCACAAGTATAAAACTCACTAACACTATTGCCATTATCATCTACAATAGTGCCTGTACAAGGATTAGCAGGGCATTCTGGTATTGTGATAGTAGTAGTAGTAGGAATTTGGCTTTGTGGAGGGAAATTACTTTCATCATCACTAAGAACAGTATCATTACCAAACATAAAACTTGTAGTAGTATTAGGAGATAGTATATCGAAGCAAACTTCCCCTACTGTTGTCCAAGTACTAGCACTTACAAAATCGCCAGTTAAAGGTGCGCCAGTATACAAAACGTTTATTCCAAATGAATTGCTGCCACTTGTAGGATTATGGGAAGTTCCATAATCGCCACCAATAAAGTTAATTGGTGTATAAGTGTCATAGCTTAAATGGGAGTTGTTGTAACTTAATTCCGTATAAAAGTTACCTAGCCTAAAAGGTGTTTCGTGTGCTTTTAGTTCTATATTCATACAGGTTTTAGGTGTACCATTACAATCGAGTGTTGGCGTACTCAACTGAAAAGTAGGGCATCTTAAATTGGCTTGATAAGGAAAAGGGGAATAATTTTCAGCTACAATTACTCCTGCATCGGTAGTAATTTCGGATAGTGCGTTTTGAAAATCTAAGTCAGTATTTAAACCATCATCAAGTATTTCAAAGCATACTTCTCCTATCGTTAAATATTCAAGTTCTTGTACTACAAGACCTTCTCCAGGACTGTCAGTATAGGTAACATCTATATCAAAGAAGCCATTGTCAGAACCAGCAGATATAGTATACGATGAGCTTGTAAAAGCTGATGGAGTATAAGAGAGGTAGATTAGAGCTGCATCATTGTAAGTTGCAAATAGATTCCAATCCCCAAAACTAACATCAGAAGAGCCATTAGGAACAAAAAAGTAAATGGGCATACAAAGGGTAGGAGTTGTTCCACTACAATCAATTATAGGGAAGTCAAAACGAATATTTACCTCTTGCCCATTCACCTCTAAACTCTTCCCCCATAAAAAAAGCATTAATAGAATTAGAGGGAAATGTTTTTTTAAACTGAAATTAAAAAAGAAGTACTTTGTACTAAAAATCAGAGGAAAAATTTCATGAAATAGTTTTGTCGTTTTCATTGTAGAGTATTTTGATAATTTATTTTGTTTTTGGGAATTAATTTTTAGTGCATTTTCTTTTAAAATGTATTGGCAATGCAATAAGTAATTATCCCTGCTTAGTCCAATTGTTATTTGCTGAATATAATTGGTTTTAAAACTAGGAAATTTTTATAATGATTGTTTTCTAGATGATAGAAAAAGTGCAGCTTACGATTTGGCAAAAAAAGGCCTTGAATGCTATTGAGTAAATGCATTTTAAGCGATCAGTAACAGCGATGGAATAGGATTGATTACTTAATAATAGGAGGTATTAAGTTGCGCTAAGGTAAATATTTTTTGATAAAAAAATAAATCATAGTATAAAAAAAACAAACTTGTTTTTTTGCATATACATTACTCAGGAAAAAAAAATATTATTTGATATAGTGAAATAAGGAGAGGATAAATGTGAATTTATAATTTTTTTTTGTCAAAATGCTTGTTATTAGCTTTATATATATTGTTATATTTGTTATTTATTGTCTGATGAAAATTTGAAGAATGTTTTTTTGGGGAATAGTAACTATTACATGTTTTTGAGATTTCGATTGAATTATATATATTTGCAATGAAACTTAAAAGAATAAGATGAAATTATCAATCCCCTTACTTTTCTTTCTTCTCGTTTGTTTTGTAAGCTGCGATTTAAAAAAGAAGGAATTTGAACCTGGCTTTACAAATATGTCAGACCTAGTTGCTTACCGAGATCAGCATCGGTCAATTTTACTGCCCGATGGAAGAATATTGGTTTCGGGAGGAGGTTGGTATGGCGGCAACACGCCTGAATTATTTGATCCTTTGGAAAATACCTTCACCGCCCTTAACGGTCCTTCTGTATTTAGAGGACATACCGCAAATTATATTGAAGAAGATGGACAAGTTATTTTAATTGGTGGTTTAGATAGTGGCGCACCGAGTAGACAAGTGGTTAAATACACGTATGTAGAAGATGGCAATGGCTACTTTGACGCACTCCCCGATTTATTATTTCCTCGCTCGCATCATACCGCAACGCTACTTTTTGGCGAACAGTTAATTATTGTTGGTGGCAATGAAAATAACCTAATCGAACGATTCGATGTACCTGATAATACCGCACACGAAGTAGAGATAGAAACCCCCTTTGAAAATTTTTATATTGAAAATCATACGGCTACACTTTTAGATAATAACAGTATTTTAATTGTTGGTGATATTAGTTATCAAGAACCTGGCGACGGAACTTTTCAAACAAAAAATGTTGCAATACTACAATACCAAAGTAATAAAATACTTATTGAATTGCTAGAGCAAGATTTATGGACGAATTATCATACCGCCACAAAATTAGATAATGGGGATGTGCTAGTTGTAGGTGGTGCATTTGACAAATCCTTGAAAGAGGTTTCGACTAATGCTTATTTGTATACTGCAAGTAGTAAAACTATACAATTGCTGGATGCTGGCATTGAGGATGCTCGGGCATTTCATACCGCTAATAAAATGAAAGACGGAAAAGTGTTAATTGTAGGTGGAATTGATGGACTGCATACTTCTAAAATAAGATTTGCCGAGGTATACGACCCCGATAGTCGAACTTTTGAAAAAAAGGAAAGAATGAATTTTCCTAGATTTAGCCATACAACTACTTTTTGGCGAGATGATTTATTAGTAGTTATTGGAGGTATGACACTCGAAAATTCACCTATTGCAGAATATTATTTGTATAAAGATTAGTATTTTTAAATAGATAATTTGATAAAAAAACTCTGTAAATTTGTATAAAATATAATCTAATGAATTATTTAAATTATTTTCCCATAGTTGTTTTGTTTTTATTGATAGATATATCTCCTCAGTTATTTGCTCAAAGTAATGTAGAAGAAATAAACCCTATTAGTAATGTGCAACTTTTTAAAGAAAACGAAAACATTATTGTAAACTATGATGTAGTTGGATTAGGTAAACGAGATAGACTAGTTACCAAAATTACTTTTGATTATGATGGCGAAGTTGTTTATCCTAGCAGCCTAAGCGGAAATGGCATTGGAAAAGTTAGACCTGGAAACGATAAAAAAATAATTTGGAACCCAATTGCGGATGATTATGAATTAAATGAGGATAGTTATTTAGATCCGATTATTGATGCTAAAATTAGGCGTTTTGGTGGAGGACGTGCTAATGCGCTTTGGGGTATTATTCCATCAATTGGGCATAAGCGAGTTAATACAAAAGATGACCAAACTACTCATTTTTCTTCTACCGTTTTGGCCTGGAGTTTGGTAGGAAGCGGAATTGCTAGTAAACTTATTTCTATGAGTATTTATGATAAGTATGATAATGTTTATGAATCTCCTTTTCATAAAAAACTCGCACAGCCTTACTACAATAGAGCTAATAATTTTCATAAAGCTTATATAGGTTTGTTAAGTAGCGGTGTATTTATTATGTTAGCCGAAGGGGTAATGATTTACCGAAAAGGAGCCAAAAATGATAAAGCACTTAGTAAGTTTGATGGCAATAAGTCAAAGAAAAAAAGAAAGAGAAAGAAAAAGAGAAGAAGTAAAGCTTTGTTATTAGTACCTCAAAACAATGGACTAAGCTTTCATTATTCTTTAAACTTTTAATGCTATTCCATTATTTATTTTTTTAGAAAATGGAAAGAGCTAATTTTCAAAAACAAAAGCATGAGAAATTTTTTTATTTTATTTTACTTGCTATTTCCTATTACACTACTAGGACAAGGCCGAATTGGCGATATTCCTAGCACAAGCGTTAGTAAGCCAACTATTCATTGGTTAACTTTATCTAACTTAGAAACAAGTACCGAACAACCCTCTATTGCCTTGCACGCAAAAACTACATCTACTTCTAGTATAAGTGTAGAAGTTTATATTAATGGTATAGAAATAAGAAATTATGAGGTTGTTTTAGAAAATCCTAAACGAAGAGGCATTAGTAGCATTAAGGCAAATATTGATTTACAAAAAGGCAAAAATGAAATTGCACTACATATAAGGAATAAAGCTGGCAAAACTATAGAACGTCGTTATGTAAACTATATTAACTATCAACCCCCTACATTAAGTTGGAATAAACCTCGGCAAAATAATGTAAATACCTCTGAAAAATATTTTCCTTTTGAATTAGAAATTAAATCTCCTACGCCAATTACTAATCATAATATTTTTATAAATGATAGTAAAATTATGGGAACTGTTAAGGAAGATAGAGAAAGAAGAGGCATGTTTTACAGAGTTATTGTAGGACGGGCCAATCTAACTAAAAAAAATAATATCCTAAAAGCAGAAGCAACCAATAGTAAAGGTACACAAGAATCTAAAACTAAAAAAATTACCTATGCAGGAACTATTTATTCCAAACCTACAGCTACAACTATTCCTATACCCACACCTAGTAGCCCCGTCCTGCCACCTTCTACTACTAGAGTTCCTGTTGTAGTAGTTAGACCATTAGAATTTAAAACTACAGATAATCCTGATATTGCAGTACATTATACAGTTGCTGACGTTGGAGGTAATTTGTCTCATGTTAAAATTTGGCATAATAATCAGGTCATTAATCAAGAAACTAAAGGATTTAAAAAAATTAAAGGGGAGGGAGATCAACATTTTGATACTAAAATAACATTAGTACCAGGAGACAATACCATTAAAATAATAGCTTATACTGATACTGGAAATCCCTCCGAAGAAAAAATATTGAGAGTACGTTATCAACCGCAAGAAACCAATTATTACGCACTAATTATTGCAGTAGAAGACTATCCTGACCAAGATATCGAAGACTTGGACTTCCCATTGGAGGATGCTCAAAAATTAGAAGGACTATTGTTAGATAAATATATGTTTAATAGGGATAATGTTAAATTGTTATCAAATCCTAAAGAAAGTGAATTAGAGGATGAACTAGCCAACTTAGAAAGATTGACAGAAAAAGACAACTTACTTATATTTTACTCTGGTCATGGGTATTATGAAGAAAAAACTGGGCAAGGCTATTGGTTTCCTAAAGATGCCCAAAAAAATAAAAAATCAACTTGGATTAGAAATAGTACTATTACTGACTTTATTAGTGCTATTCCTGCTAAACATACTTTATTAATTAGTGATGCCTGTTTCAGTGGAAGTATATTTGCCAAATCTAAATCTGGTTCTGGTTCTCAATATTCTAAACAAACAGATGAAGATATGAGTAAAATCTATGAGCAATCAAAAAAACTAAAAAGTAGAAGAGCAATGACAAGTGGGTATTTAAGTGAAGTACCAGACAAAAGTGTTTTCTTTAAATTTTTATATGATAAATTAAAGCTTAATAATCGGAAATATTTTTCGGCTGGACAGCTCTTTAGTCAAATTAAAGAGGGCGTAATGGGGAATACAGAAAATATACCACAATATGAAATTTTACAAAGTACAGGACACGATGGCGGCGACTTCATTTTTATCAAAAAATAATCCCCCCAAATTAAACCTTC
>JAHDBT010000760.1 GCA_020630215.1 Bacteroidota bacterium | reverse complement strand
CTTGATGTAAACTTAAACAACTATTTGCACAAAACCCGATGTGGTTGAGTATAGATTAAGGGAGTCAACATTAATGATTAATTTCATTATATACTAGACCACATTAGTTCTTCGTCTTTACGATAATGCCGCCAGCAGGTAACTTTAAATATTTAGCCAGAAACCTTAAACAAAAATACCAGATTTGCACAAAATCCGATGTGGTTGAGTATATTTACAACCGTTTTTTCTCTAAAAAAATTGTCCAATATTCATGAACAGCATTTTCACCATCAGCCTAGATTTTGAGCTACATTGGGGCGTACACGATAAACGCAGCGTAGCCCAGTACCAACAACACCTTCATGGCGTACGTGCCGTTGTGCCTGCCTTATTAACCTTGTTTCGGCAGTACCAAATTCATGCAACATGGGCAACGGTAGGGATGTTGTTTGCTGAAAATAAAAGCCAATTATTGGCATGGCAACCTAGCCATTTACCCCAATACCTCCAGCCCCATTTTTCCCCTTATCCATCCTTTAAAAACATAGGCAACCATCACCAAGACGATCCTTATCATTATGCGCTCGATGTAATTAAACAAATAAAAAAATATCCGCACCAAGAAATTGGCAGCCATACGTTTTCGCATTACTACTGCCTCGAAGCAGGACAAACGCCCCTACAATTTAAAGCCGATTTAGAAGCCGCCCTACTAGCCGCACAAGCCCAAAATATCGAGCTAAAAAGCTTGGTATTTCCTCGCAATCAGTTTAGTGCGGCCTATATAAATGTTTGCGAAGAAATGGGGTTTAGCACTTACCGAGGCAACGAACAATCGTGGCTGTATGCGGCTAAATCGGGCAGCGACGAACGCCTGTACCGCCGTGCGTTGCGCTTGCTCGATGCTTATGTGAATGTATCGGGACACCATACTTTTTCGTTGGAAAGTAGGGGCAATTCAGGATTGGTTAATATTCCTGCAAGTCGGTTTTTGCGCCCTTATAGTCGCCAACTTAAAATGCTAGAAAAATTACGTTTGCAGCGCATCCTTAAAAGTATGACTTATGCTGCTCAACAACAACAAGTTTACCATTTATGGTGGCATCCGCATAATTTTGGTGCAGCTATAGATGAGAATTTACATTTTTTAGGATTGATTTTGCAACACTATCAACAATTACAAAAACAATATAGAATGAGGAGTTTAAATATGGGGGAGATTGGGGAGCAAATATTGCGGAACAAGTCTTAAGTGGGCTGCTATTTAATAGTATTGGGTAATGCAAGCCAGGAGGCTTGAGAACCGCTGTGCTCCAGCCACAGGCTGGAACGGGCATTTTCACTAAACCCCACCCTCAACTTCATCAAGCACACACAAATAAACGCTGCTTTATATTTATCTTTTGTTAAAAAAGCCTTACCTTGATTCTTCAAATCCTACCTAATAAAGTTTCGCTATAGCTCCACTACCATGAATCAATCAACAAAAATACTAGCAAGTTTAGGCTTGCTTTTCCTAGCCATATGGAAAAGTATTGAAGCAACAATACTTTGCTTTTCGCCTCACCAAATTGGCAGCACCAAAGTAAGTGCCGACCTGATGAATAGCATGGGCCTTGCCTTGTTTATTTTTGTGCTAATTGCCTTTATAAGTGCCATCGCCATTTTTGCTAATAAAAAAATAGCTTTGCGAATTGGCGTAATTGCAGCTATTGCACTAGGCGTGTTATCCTTGTTTAACGACATGTTGTTTTATGGCAGTCCGCAGCTTAATGGCTCGGTAGTAAGTATTGTATTTGCCTTATTGGTTAGCTATTTTATTGGACGAACCAAAGCGAGTGTTCTAACAGAAAACTAATTGCCCTGATTATTTCTTTATTTCAATTAGTGATGGAAACAAAATAAAATGAGCCATTATTGTTTATTCTTTTGCCCAGTACTGCGTTGCAAAAGCCTTGCGTAGC
>JAHDBT010000186.1:6139-12310 GCA_020630215.1 Bacteroidota bacterium | reverse complement strand
GACTTTGAAAAAGTAATCGAAATAGAAAGGACTGGCGAAATTGAGCATTTCAATAGTACAGAATCTGGTGAGGTTGTTATTTTTGAGGGCGTTTCAGATAGGGGCGGCAAGGTTCGATTGAGAGGATTTTATAATTTATACAAACCTAAAAAATGATAGATTTTACTGGCTCGTTTCCTTCGTGGAATATTCAAGTGCGTGTAAGATGCACGAAAAATAAGAAGAAGCTAAAACTGGCAGATAAAGAGGTGCTAAGGCAGTTGGGCGCACCAAAAAGCTATATAAAAAAAGGCTTTACTTGTGCGGCAAGAAGCTATAATATCTTGATAAATAAGCAGGGTTATGCAGTCGCAAATATTATTTTCGATAAAAATCAACTAGGAATTAATATGGTAGCGCATGAAGCAATGCATGCAACATTTAGGATTTTGGAGCGTGCGAATGTTGTTTTTTGCGATGAATCCGAGGAGGCTTTTGCTTATTTGCACGGGGCTATTGTTGAGATGATTTGTAAGGAATTGAAATTAATTAAAAAATAAAATGGCAGATAATTCAAAAATCAAAAAGTTACAAGATGGCGACGGGCATTGGTATTGGATCCCTTTGGCAGATGTGCCACAATTTAGGATTGATTTAGATCGAATTTTGGGGATTGAATATTTAGACGACCCAGAAGCTTTCGACGATTTCAGTATTAGGTACAGTAGTTTTGCAACAGGCGGATCGCCTGATTCCGTGCCTTTTGCGTTTGAAAAATAAAGCAAATAAAACCGACTAAAGCCACACCAAAAACGGCAAACTATGCCAATTTGCAACGGCAAAAACAGATTTTCAATAGAATACAGACTCTACGGAAGTACCGCCAGTTTTCACGATGCCGATCCGTCCGACTTTTCGGGGTTGGACAATCTAACGGTGAACGCAACCAGTAACAAGGGCTGCCATTATCGAGTAAGCGCATCATCTGAAATTCAGATAATCGGAACTTTTGCGGCTTACGTGAAAAAATATTTACTTGAAGATGCGAACGCCTGCACGAATGCAATCGAGTGCCGTATCTATGATTGCGTATGTGAAAAATATCTGTCTGGATATTATTACGTTGATACAAACACCTATAATTATTGTTATGATAATTGTGTCGCCAGCATGAGCTTGAAGCGCAGCCAAAAAGATTTAAATTGCCTAAATACTACGTTGGTTGATACGGACAAATCAACGAATCCCGATGCAGTCAACGATTGGTTTTCGGGAGGCATGAATCATCCAACTTTCGCATACTGCACAGAGGCGAACATTCCGCTTTACTTCTTATTGGCTGCGCTACTTTCCACAATTATAGGTGTTGTACTTTCGGGTTTTGGTGTGGCGTTGGCATTGTCACGGGCAAGGGGTTGTTATAAGAAGGTGAAAAGCCCCTATGTTTCGACCTATCTACGGAACTTGGCCGACAATTGTGGCTTAACTTTAGATGACACGGTATTCACAAGCAACGCAAAATTACCCGATTTAGAATGTGCAACGCTTTTTCATCTGCAATTTGAAAGCCAAGCTTACAACTGGGACACAAATACGACAAATGCAAATGTTCAGTTTTTAAGCTGGACAGGCGAAAAGTTCCTAAATGAAATTGTAAAATGCTGGGCAAACGGAAAGTTCCGCATTGAGGGCAACCGCTTGGTAATTCGGAATAATTGCGAAAGTTTTGGCCCTCCTGTTTTGGATTTAAGAGGCACAAAATACTATAGTGACATTTGCTGCACCTTCAATTCCGACTTGGATAATTGCGCTTTTAAAACATATAGTTTGTGCGAAGATGGGCTGGAGACAGTTGGAAATTCTGCTAAGAATCTATATAATGACACCGTAGAATTTACCTTTAATAATCAGGTTCGACCAACGCAGGCAACGAAAGGAGAAGAGTGCAGCGAGGAGTGCGAGATTGCGCCTGTCCGATTTCGGGACGATGGATTGACCCCCGACCCATTAACAGAAGCGGAAAACGGGCCTTTTTCTGCGGTGCTATCAATTGCAAGAGGGATAATTATCGCCTTATTCCCTTCCTTTATACCGCCAAGCGGCGAAGATGACGACTGGATTTTACTAAAAGACCACTCGACACAATGCCCCAAAATATTGATTCATGACAAAGCAAGTGGCTTGCAAAGTTCGCATACGGTCGTGAGAGATTATACGCAATGCGAAAAGGTTTATCTTGCAGGGCTGGGTGCGGGCTATGGCCCGTTTAATGATGCGGAGCATGATTTTCATAACTGGCCCGCAATTCTTAGTGAGAAGATGCAAGAGGATTGCGGAACGCTAAACCGCTGGGAGCTACACAAATGCGACAAGCCTCAAAACGGGACGCTGGAAGAATGTAGAAGCAAAAAAAGACGCTGCACCGTTTCAATCTCAAATTGCGATTGTGAAATTTTGTCAAAGTTTGGGGTTTACGAGGATTCGCAAACGGGGTTTGTTATTGGGTATGATATAATTTTGCCTGATGGAAAGCTGGCTTGCATTGACAGCATGGCGGTTGATTTTGGGAATGGTACTATTGATTTGGAGGTTTTGGTTTAACGTTTTGCCGCCTCCAAGAGAACTATAAAAGCTGCAAAAGTTTGGAAATTCCAATAATCTTTAGCATCTTTGCACCTCGCATGGTTATTAACTTAACCGCCTCCTTTGTCTTTCGCTTTTCCGATTTTCCTGTCCGAAAAATTTAAAAGACATTTCTAAAAACTCGTAGGGACTAAACTACGAGTTTTTTCTATTTATGGCAGTTGGTAATAAAGCCCTCGCCCGTATTGGTGAGGGCTTTTTTTTGCCTAAAATGCTATTATTGCTTAATAAATCTGTCAGGTATGAAATAATAATGTTTGCCATTGTGCCTTTCCGTGTCACCATGAGGCACATCCACAACTAGCCCGTGAATGATAATTACATTATCATTCCTTTTTATAGTTCTACATAGTCCAATATGTCTATTTTTTCCATTTTGATATTTTTTATTTAAAAAGTTATTTAATTTATTTCAAAAACCGCCCTTCTTCCAAGTCAAAAACATGTTCATGCCCTTGCAGGCATTTTGTTTCCAAAAACTTTGTTTTGATACTTATTGCGCTCTCATCAAAAAGAGCTTGCGAGCAAGAAGGGCAACACTTATACATAATTTCGGGCGTTGCTGTTACCCTTTTTATCACCTCCGTTATCAGCTTAGTCCTATCTAATCCCCTTTGCCTTGCTAGGAGGTCGATTTTTTCGAGTAAATCAGGGGAGTATATTTTCAGCTCTACTCTTTTGAATCTCCTAAGCATTAGCATCTTGTTTTATGAGTTTACAATCCTCATAAACTTCAGTCCTGAGAAGGGTTGCGCCTTCTTCAAGAATAGCATCTCTCATTTCTTCAAGATTAGGATTCTCTTGGTAGTTCCAGCTACCAACACAGTTGCAATCTTCTCGATTGCAAATTTCGACACTATAAACTTCTAGCACAGTTTCCTTGCCGTTTTCTTCTTTGTAAATTTCTATTTCTTCTCTTAAAATATATGACATGATTTTTATTTTATTGTTTTAATAATTTTGAAATTTATTTTAAAAATTCCATCGGCAGCATCGTTGAGAGGCTGCACTTGGTGCGATTGATTATTAAAAACTAAACTTGCTTATCAAGCCAAGCTTCTACATTCCCCTGCTCCATGTCGGCAGGTAAATTATTGGCAGTTTTTAAGTTTGCCAAATTCTCCTCGGTAACATCTTCGAGTAAGAAGTTGCCAGATTCGCCAATTTCTTGGCTGATTTCTGGCATTGTGTCAGCGTCGTAATTGATTGCGTTGAATAAGTCATTTAATTTTGACATGATAAATAATTTAAAAAAGTTAAAAAAGTTAAAAAAGCAATATTGCTTCCTTCGATAATGTAAAGATACAACATTTGTACGTACAAACCAAATCTTTTTGCAAAAAAGTACGTACAAATAAAAAGTTTATGAAATTCGCAATAATTATGCTTTTAATTGCGAATCTGATAATTTTCCAAATCCAAACTCGCATTCGGGAAAGGTTTCGATAGCTTCATAAAAATCATTAACAGCGAACTCATTAACCCCGTCGTCCAAATAGACTACCGAGTCCATCTTTTCGAGTGCCTCGTCTGATAGACACAGTTGCGGTAGGTATTTTGCTACTCTGGCAATGAAATTTGGAGAGCATCTTTTTATCAGTTGCCCATATTTGCTGCTTAATCGGTTTCGATCCGCAGTATTTAGGCTTTCGTAATTTTTGCCTTCTAATAGACACCCTAATTTTACGGGGTTTAGGAGGTTTAGAAGGGACCTTGTTTTGTTGTGCATCTTTGTGTTTATTCGGTGATGAATGTAGGACAATAATTTCCGTCCGCATCGGTTGTGTAATCTTCGCTCTCTGCAATCTCAATATTTCCAGCATTAAGCATCCTAACAATGGACTGTATTGATTCTTCACTGTCGCCTGATGGCTCACTGTCGCCAATCTTATTACCTTGCAAATCTGCCCAAACATCATGCACTATGGGTGTGCCTTCACCCGAAACAAACAACTTGCAATAGTTGTTTTCTTGATGGTGTTGGATTGCTTCCAAGACACTAATTTCCTTCGCTTCTGCATAATTCTCATGATACTGTGAGAAATCAAAGCCAGCCTTTTCTATTGCTTCGATTGAAATTCCTGTAATTGTTAATTGGAAGTTTACTGCTAATGGGTTTAATTTAAAAGTTGCCATGATATTTATTTTAAGTTATTATTTAATAATTGCGTTTACCGCTTAATTACAATGCAAATATAAGGTAAAGTATTTGGATTTCCAAATAAAAATAAAAAAGAAGTTGTTTTTTTATTAAAATTGCAATATATAAAACTCGACAAAAACACCATTTCTTTAAAAAAATCACACCAAAACACAGATTTTCTTGCATAATTCGCAAAAATACCCGTTAATTGTATAGTATTGATAAAAAACATTGATAGTTGAATAAATGCGAATTATATCAGGAATAGATAAACAGCACGTCACATGTTGTCGAGATGTGGACTTTTTCGATCCGTATGTCGAGGCTGGCGATGTGTATTTTTATTTTTCCTACAACGATCTGGAAGTTGAGCAAGTTCTTATCCAAGAGTGTGACGATATTTCGAGCATCTTAGATGTTTCGCTTTCTGATTTTCAGCAATATGCAATAGCGGAAGATAAAAACGGCAATGTGTACAATTATTTCCGAGGGTTAGAAATCCCCGATACATTCTGTTGTTTTCGCTTGCTCATAAGGTTATCAAATGGCGAATATGTGACTACTGAAAGAATGAAGCGAATCAATGAGGATCAATGCACTTTCTGCATAGAGTCTTTTTTTTCTGATTTCGACTGTTATTCAGATAGTTATACAAACGGGCGTTATTTCGGCGAGCCTATCAATCCAATTCTCACTAACGGAACAGTAAGCGACCCGATAATTTTCAGTAATCGCACACGCATATATGGAGAAATCCAACCTTTGCCGACCGACTTTGATTTTCAGCAGTTCGACAACTGTATTATAACGAAATCGTCACAGCGGAAAAAGTACGAGGCAGTCAATTATATAACGCCTGCCTACTTTATGAAAGAAGTTGAAGCGGTGCTTTTTCGGGGTGAAGTTTTTGCAGATATGAACGGAAGCGGAGAAAAGGAAAAGTTGAGCGTAGCAAGTTCAAAATCTTTTTTCTCAAAAAATAAAGGCTTCGGCAAGTGTAGTTATACAATGAAATTAGAATTTGAGGATTGCGGCTGTGAGCAAAACTTTGCCTGTGAACAAGATGCTTGCTTTTTGCTGCTTTCTAAGGATTGCGTTATTGAGGATCGGGAATCCGATGACGTTGTCTCTTCCTTTTTCAATCCTCTGTTTGGGGTCTGGGTAGTTGGATTCGACACAGCAGCAGAGGCAACGCAATACGCACTTATACTGAATAACTGCCTCGGTAGCAGCGCAATAATAAGAGTAGGGGATAATTATTTTTTCGCTCCACAAATAGTCAGCATAGTATCTGGCGTTTTTGGACCTGAATATGTTTCAATTGAATACAATGATAAAATACCCGAATCTGTCGCATGTTTTGAGCTTCCAGAGGGCGGTTCATGGGTGACGGATGGAGTGCAGCG
>JAHDBT010000186.1:0-6039 GCA_020630215.1 Bacteroidota bacterium | reverse complement strand
AACGCATACTTATAGCAAAAAATTAAACTTTTTTCGATATGGCTATTGTATGCAATCCAACCCTTTGCCCAAATCCAGGCCCGCCAACTTTGCCGACGGCACAATGTGGCAATCAATTGAGAAATAGCTCAATTATGCGGCTTATTGCTGTGCATTGTGGTTATAATTTGACGGGGTTACTGTCGGTTAATTCTAGCGTTGTGCTGAGTGTTATTTCTAATTTATGGAATAATGGCGCACTTGACAACCCTAATACTAGAGCGTTCGTAACCCCTAAATTAAAAGGCGCAGGCTTTACAAATGAAGATCCGACCGAGTTGATTCTTGATAATTGCGGCGCAGTAAAAAATATCAAAGGCGCAAGCACTTTGGAGTTAACAAGTACGGCTGCGTGGGATCTGCCTGGCATCTTTGGCACGCTTGGCCCTGACATTATCCAATACGGAGAACAAATTTTTTGGGAGCATTTGCAAGATGAGAATGTCGGGTACAATTGGCTTGCAATTCAATGTGATGGCGTTATTCGTCCAATATTGGACTGTGCAACAGGTGCAATCGCAACCTTAAATCCTTACATTTCGATGCAAACAGTTGAGGCGAACGACTGCCTAAAATATGATGAGTGGAAAATTAAATTGACTGCCAAATGTGGTGCAAAGCTTGGGCAACCAATCACAACAATTAACGATCCATCATTCCCTACGCTGAATGAATGGAAATAATTTCGCAACGCTTAAAAATGAATGACAGCAAACGAATACATAGCATTAATCACGTCCGATCCTGCGAAAGTTAGCGAAATAAAATCGCCAATTATCGTAAAATGGGAGGAGGTGTATCTACGCACTACGTTTCACACATTAGGAATTAAGCCAAAATACGAAGTTAACAGAAAAAGCAGCTACTGGTACAATAAGACTGTAACGCCAGCCAGCTACGACCCAAAGTACGAATCCATATTTGAGGGCGATATTTTCAACCGTTACCCGACAATTTCAAAGGAGCGATACAACTGGCAGCGGTCAATATATCCAACTATCGCAAAGTCGATGTTCACGCAGGCGTTAAGAGAAATCAAAGGCGCACTTTTTCAGCTTGGAACGTATGATGCCACATCGCACGAAAAAAATACAAAGGCTTTTTTGGAGGGCAACAACTTTAATTGCAAAAGCCTAAAAAATTACATTAGAGAGGTTTTGCCCTCCCAAATGGTCAACGATCCAAATGGTTTTTTGGTCGTGCATTATGACTTTGAAGCAGAAACCGCAACGGCTAACGATTTAGTTTTTCGGTATGTTTCAAGTGAGAAAATAAAGTTCTTTGACAAATCGCTTTTGGTTTTTGAGAATGCAGACAAAAGCCTGATTGCTATTGATGCAAATAGCCACTCAAAGTTAAGCTACAACAAGAAGGAGGAAAGGTACTACAATCTAGTAAGCGTACCTCATAATCTAAGCATACTTACTGCTATTCAGCTAGGCGGCTATTACGTAGCAGTAGACAACGAGAATCACGATGATTCGATGTACTACGATTCGTTTTTTTCGGCTGGCGTAGAGTTGGCTTATCCTGTTGTTAGGCAGTTTATTGACAACGAATCGTTAGCAAAAGACTTAATACCGATTGTTCAGCAAGTAGATCCAACTTGCCCCGAATGTGAAGGCGACATGACCATCCCTGTTCCGTGTCCAGATAGCGAGGCAGATAGCGCAAAAGGCTGCACAGAAATTTGCGGCACTTGCGAGGGCAAAGGTACGGTTTCCCGAAACATGGGCGATGTGTATACAGTAGATTTTGAGGCGGCAAAAGAAATGAACGGCCTAAAATTGGTTGATTATATCACGCCCCAAACTGCAATAATTACAGCAACCGAGGAAAGGTTCTATAAGTTGTTAGATGAATTGCGATCCGCCTTGTATCTCAATAACGCAGAAGAGGCGCAGTCGGGAGTTGCAAAAACAATTGATCAGGAAAAGATGAGGAAATTTGTTTCTGACTTCTCGAATCAATTGTTTGAAGTTGCTCGAAATTTGATAATTTTTTGCGATGCCTTGATAAACTTAAAGGTTAACCCTTCAGCAGCTTGCATTGTTCAGCCGACACAGTTCGGACTTGAAAGCGAGGCCGAGCAGTCGGAGCGAATCGCAAAAATGAAAGAGGGCGGTTTTGATTCCTTGATTTTGCGTACCAAAACCGAAGCAATGATCAACACGGGCAATTCTTCGGACGAAGTGAAAAAGATGGCGAAAGTGTTGGGCATGTACGACCCGTTACGCTATCAAAACGAAAAGTCAATCGAGCGCAAAACGGCACTCGGAATAATTACAAAAAACGCCTGCATTAAAAGCCTATACGCAGAGAATGAACTGCAAAAGCTAGTTCATCAAAAAGGTAAAGACTGGTTCATGAGGCAAGATTACGAAGCGATTGCAGCGGAACTTGACCGTGAAATACAAAAACATTTAATCGTTAACGAGCGACCAATTTACGTGGCAGATGGAGAAGGGGCTTAAAGCATACAACGACTTTTTAATAGAATTTGAAGAGTCGAATTTTGATAAGCATCTAAAAAAACAACTGCTAGATATTGAGGAGTTATTTTACGACGATGTTGTAAAAATCTTGCGTGAAATGGACACGGTTTCGGGAGTAGTGCAAGAAAATGATATTGTTGAAATTGCGGCACGAGTTGACGAGGCTTTGCTGCGAGTTGCAGACGATGCAGGCTTTCGGGTTTCGGTTTCTGCGTTTATGGCGGATTTTGACAAGATGGAGGAGCAGGTCATTCTGCTTCATGAAGTTATTAACGGAATCAAGCCAGCGTCCGCAATTAGGGAGCGTGCCGATAGTCGATTGAAATTTCTAGCAGATAAGACGCTCTATGAAATGACCGAGGGCGGAATGCGACAGTATTTTGTCGAGCAGGCGAAGGACGTGCTTTTTGCAGCTTCCGAGTTTGGTTACTCAATCACAGAAGCGGAAAATTTGTTGCGTGAAAAAATTAGGACTAGTAAGAATCTGAAAAATAAAACGCAGTATTACCGCTACGCCTCACAAGTCGCAGCAGATGCGGTGCAGGGGTACGCTGGACAGTTGAACCAGATAATAGCAGACGAGTATAAAATGACTAAGGTTCGGTACATTGGTCGAGTGATAAAAACCACAAGACCATTTTGCAGGCATGTCATGAGCAATTTAAAAGGCGTTATCGAATCGAGAGAGTTAACGCCACTTTTGAAGCGGTTCTTGTCCGACCCGAAATTAGACAACGGCATGAAGCCAAACACAGACAAAAACAATTTTCTAACATTAAGGGGCGGCTATCGCTGCAAGCATAATGCTATCCCAATAAGATAATTTTTGAAAAATGGCAAACAAAAATCAAACAGCGGCCGAGAAAAAAGCAGCCGAAAAAGAGACCAAAGAGCTAGCCGAGAAATTGACCGCTCCAGCGGTAACAGTTAACGAGGAAGTAATTTCGGAAAAAGAACAAGCGACCGAGAATGCAGCGCAAGCAATTCCCGACGGACACGCTTTAGTTGAAAGCCTGGAAGATTTCGAGGGCGAGAAATTGACCGCCGTTGTTCCAATTTCATCGCTAAAACTAAAAGAAGGCGAGAAGGATGTTTACGTATCTGCGACCCTAATCGGCTACACTTGGAAAATAAAAAAAAAGTAACGGCAAAAGAACTTAAAACACTAAAAAAGCAATATGGAAAAATTAATAGATATAATCGTCAAGCTAAGTCGGGGTGCAGTAGCTGCTGATAGCCTATCGACTGATGAAGCACTCGAAAATTTAGATATTGAAACGATAGCAGCGAAGGTTGAGGAAGCATACAAACGTACACTTTCCCCGAGCTTCAAGGGTCAGTACATTACAGAGGCTACTCGAAAAATTATCGAATCCTTAAAAGGTTCTTTTTCGGATAACGAAGAAATGACGACCGCATTAAACGCATTGAAAACGGCAAATATTGACGAAGTTGGCGCAGGCTTACAGGGCTTAATTAGCCAAAAAGTCGAAGCCGCAAAAGTTAAGAAAACAGGCAAGGAAGCCGAGGAAGCTAAAGCAGTTGCCGATCAGATTCGAGAAGCAGTAGAGGCTGCGAATAGAATCAAAGATGCCGAAATAGCAGAGTTGAACAGTAAGGTTTCCGACTATGTAAACAAAGAGTTTTCGACCGCCAAGATTGCCGCAATTAAAAAGGCCTTGCCAGAAACCGCAGACTTGAACGAGCGACAAATGCGAATGTTGGTTCGAGAAATTGACGCAGAGGTTGATTTTGTGAAAAAAGGCGACACTTTCGACCTGAACGCAAAAGGTACAGATTCGCCATACATGGGCGATGATAAGCAGATTGTTGAGCTAGGCGGATTGGTAGCCTCTACATTGAAAGACGCGGGGCTTTGGTCAGAACGTCCGCCAATTGAGCGAGGCGGCAAAAGTGAAATTACACCAACCATTACCGAGGGTATGACACCGCAAGAAATCAAAGCCGCAAAAGTTGAGGCGGAATTTGAGCAAATACGAAAAGAAAACAGCTAATTAGAAGCTGAAAAAATAAACGAGGACAATTGAAATGCATCCTAAATAGCATTTATTGAGGTGAGAAAATTACAGCCTAAAAATGTGATTTGATAAATACAATTTAAAAATCAAATCATAAACAATATGCCTACTACGGCCCCTTTTCAAATCGGTGATTTATGCAGTAGAATTTTTACTAATTTCACCAGAGAGCCAATCGCACAACGAAAAGCGACTGGCGTATTAAACCTCCTATCTAGCGCAACCGCTGCACGACCATACCAAACGTATATTAATGATGCCGATTCAAACACGGGCGTAAAATACGTGTTTCGCACTCGCAAAAGAATTTGTGAAGATGGCGATCCTGTAGACCTTTGTGCAATCGACCTTTCAGAATTAGAAGCTACGGACGACAATGTATATCATCGTGAGTTTGGGCTTGATGACTTCGAGAAAGATGGAACAAGCCCCGTTGTTATTACCCGTGCTAAGTATGATGCATTTTGCAAAATCAAGGGCGGGGGCGATCAGCTTATCAGGGAGATAGAAATGGATCTTCGTGAAAAAATCCGCTTAATGTGGCAGCGAGTAGACCTGAAAATCACGCAGCAATTAGCACAAATTGGCGGTTGTTATCCAGACGGCACGAGCGATCCCAAAACTATCCCTTTGTACGACTTCTCAAGCGGCGTTCCTGTGTTGAACCCTGCTTGGGATGAAGATATGAAAGCCGCCTATATGGAACTCGGGCTTGATTATGAGGGTACGGTTTCCTATGCAGGTGGCGCACAACTTGGACTGCTAGGCGACCGTCTAGCATACCAATACCCGAACGCACTTAACGGAACGACTGCAACGGGAATGCGAATTCCTGATACGTACATGTCGCCAAGCATCAAAAAAGTTTTTGGACAAGAGAAAGTGCTTGGTATTGATACCCGTTTTAATTTCTTGCTTTTCATGTCGGAGTATGCTGGAATGTGGGGAAGTGCAAATTACAGCCTTTCTAATTTGGCAGTCATGTGGACGCAGCTTTTTCAGAATGGAACGGAAAAGCAATCGCACACTTTTGTAATTCGTGACGAAGAAAGAAACACCTTTATTGACGTGCTTGTCAAGTTTGAAAAATGCGGTGCAAACTTTACGCTCGCTTTCCAGCCTTCTGTGCGATGGAAACTATTTTGCTTACCAACACATGAGCAAATTTGCGACAATGATTGCATGAAGGGCGTATACTGCTGGAACATTTGCCCACCTCCTGTTACGGAAGCTTGTCCGGCTGACGAAGTAGAGCCAAAAACCTATCACTGTCTTACTGCTACATTGCCAGACGACTGCAAAATCAATATCAACACGGGCGACATTGTTAACTTCACGCTTGGCGGAGATGTTGTAATGTATACAGCGACTAGCAACTGGGTAGTCGAAACACAAGCAGATTTCGCACTACTGCTTAATGCAATTTTCAGCGCAAATTCTGCATACGGTCAGTTTGCAATCAGAAA
>JAHDBT010000759.1 GCA_020630215.1 Bacteroidota bacterium | reverse complement strand
CTAAGTGAAAGTGACAAAAAAACATTAACATAAATAACGGAGCGCAAAGCCAACCACTAAAAAAAACATCAGCATAAAACTGACAGCGAAGCGTTCTGACCGCTGACAGTGAGCGAAGCGAACGATCTGACTGCTAAAAAAAATAGTAATGGAGACTATCTTACAATGGGATTATTTTTTATTTGAATTAATAAACGGACAATGGCACAATGCCTTTTTAGATTGGCTAATGCCTATGTGGAGAGAAAAAGCTTTTTGGGCACCTTTATACCTTTTCCTTTTTGTGTGGCTTGTACAAAAGCATGGCGAAGCAACCGCAGCCGTTGTTATATTTGCTATCCTTACCATTGTTTTGAGCGACCAATTAAGTAGCACCATTATCAAACCTTTTTTCGAACGATTTCGCCCTTGCCAAACCGAAGCCTTATCCTATCAGGTGCGTTTGCTCATTCCGCATTGTGGCTCAGGATACAGTTTTGTATCCTCACATGCTACCAATCATTTTGCTATTGCTACTTGTTTAAGCATGGTGTTTTTTCCGCATTTTAGATGGGTAGTACCCCTAGGGTTTTTGTGGGCAGCAAGCATTTCCTATGGGCAAGTATATATAGGCGTACATTTCCCTGTAGATGTAATTGGCGGAGCTTTGCTAGGTATTTTTATAGGAAGCATTACTGGATTTGGAGCGTATTATTTTGTGCATCGCTCAGGGAAAAATAAAGTCTAATAAAATCAAAACGGACAGTTATTTAGTTTGCGTCCCTAATTACTGTTTCCCCTTTCGGTGGTTGAGCGTAGCCGAGATGCCCGAAAGGATACATGAAAACACAATGCTAATACACGCCCCCTAATACCAACTATCCCGCTTTCCAATGGCTCGACACCGCAGAGTAATTAAGCGTAAAGCCCATTTTTTCGTACATAGGCCTAGCAGCAGCATTATTATCTCTTACTACCAATACAATGTTTTTAACCGCTTCGTCTGCAAACAATTTATTCATTGCCGCATACATTAATTCCTTGCCATAACCTTTCCCCCTTGCCTTAGGGGCTACGCCTAAAAAATGAATATATCCCTCTACTTCTAGTTTTGTTTCCATAAAAATATAACCAACTACTTCTTCCGCTTCTAGTAGCAAAAGCAATTGGTAGCGAGGGCGAGGTAAATCTAACATTTGCTGGGTATCGTAGTAAGTTTTGGGGAAAGTAGCTTCGTGCAAAGCACTTAAACCTGCTAGGTGTTCGGCTTTGTAGGGAGTAGTAATATCACGTACCGTAAACACCTGTTGTGGGCGGGCTAAGGTATACTCGTGATTTAAGGTGCCTTGCCTAAAACCTTGGTTTAAATAAAATTGATGTGTTCGCTCATTTAGGATATTATTAAAAGTGGTGGCTTCTTTAATATTGGGTAAGCTTGTTCGTAAATGTTGATATAGTTGGGTGGCAATTGTTTGCCAATGGGTTTCATAAGCAGGAGCTACCCAGGGACCCCAAAGCCAAAACTCACTGTGGTCGGGTTCGCATTCGCCACCAAAAATGGCAATTAATTTTTGGTTGGCAGTCGGGTCCTTATTCTCCTTAATATAAGCCAATAAAAAATACTGTTCTGCTCGACTCTCGTAATCTTCCAGTTCAGCGAGTATTTCGTTTTGTAGGATGGCACTATGTAAGCAATGGGCCTTTTTTTGGCTGTTTAAAGGAGTAATAAAATGCGACATCATTTCAAAGTCGGTAGCTTGTGCTTGGCGAATGTGTAGGTTAATGGTTGATTGCATGGTTGATGATTGCTGTTTTGGTAAAGGAGGAAAAATAGAACCGAAAAATAAATCAACAGGAAAAATGAAAATATTGTTCCTGCTTTTGGATATGTTTATCGAAGCGGTTTACAATTTTTAATAAAAGCCTCTAGTGACTCAAAACCTAAGTTCTTGATGACCCAAGCCTTGTCTTTTTTTCCTG
>JAHDBT010000185.1 GCA_020630215.1 Bacteroidota bacterium | reverse complement strand
ACAATGCAATGTGTAGAGCTTCCTGATGATTGTCCTCTGCCAATGTTTAACCCAGCAGATTGTACTTGCTGTGATGATGGACTAGTATTCTGTTGGGCTACAATGCAATGTGTAGATCTTCCTGATGACTGTCTTATGCCAATGTTTAACCCAATAGATTGCACTTGCTGTGATGATGGACTAGTATTCTGTTGGGCTACAATGCAATGTGTAGATCTTCCTGATGATTGTCCTCTGCCAATGTTTAACCCAGTAGATTGTACTTGTTGTGGTGACGGACTAGTATTCTGTTGGGCTACAATGCAATGTGTAGAGCTTCCTGAAAATTGTGACATCAACACTTGGAATCCTTTGACTTGCGAATGTGGCGGTTGTGGCTCGGATCCAGAATGCCCAGGCACCGACATCTGTATTGAAGGCACATGCACAGAAACAGAATCTTGTAACGCTGAATATGTAATAGTAGAAACAATACAAAAAGAAGCGGATGAAGTTGGTCAATACATTAGCATTATCTATGAAGTACAAGATTCACTAGGAAATCAAGTTCCTAATGTCATTTTGCAAATGTTAGGTACTCCCCCTCAAGGCATTAATGTCGCTGGAAACAATACTTCAAATATTGTACTATCAGGAATACTTGCAGCAGTTGGAGAGTTTGATTTTGATATAAGAATGCTAGGTGAGAACAATTGCACAAGTATAGAATCTTTTGTTATTGATGTACAACCAAGCACACTACCTGTTTGTCCCGAACAAAAAGTAGAGCAAATTCTAATAGAACCTGTTCTGGGAGGTGTTAAATTTGCTGGTGTTATTTGCTATAGTGAAGATCACACTGGACTTCCAGATTTTGCGACGGCTTACACATTAACATTAACGAATAATGATAATGGGGAAATAATCATTCTTCATTATCCAACTGCATTAGCAGAGTCTGAAAATGTTGCTTTGCCATATCACATCCCTCTTAGTTCTGGTTCCTGGACTATTACAGCATCCGATATTGTTTTTGAGGATTGTGCTGTAGAAACAGTAGATAGTATTGTGATTGATATCCCGCCAAAGGATTGTTGCGAAAGCATTGAATATAAAGGCGGTCCAGAGGGACTTAGTGTTACTATTCAGCACCAAACCGTTGGAAGTGGCCCATATCTTGCATATGTTGATGGATTTACACAGTACGAAGTAGACAAAATGCGAATTTACCAAGGAGGCCAGCTTATTGCGGAAAGTCCTTGGATTGGTCCGACTAGCTGGCAAACACCAAATTATCTGGGCCCTGCTGGTGCAGGAGTTGAGTTAGGTTACTGGGATAACTCAAATGCTATTGCTTCGGCTGCTAATCCTTATATTTACTCTGCTACAAATAGAGGGAACGGTGGCAACGCATTAACTGTTGCAGGATTTGCTTATGTACAAGCAGATGGTTATAGACGTGGTAATTTTAGATTGTATTATTGGTGGGATGGTGTAAGTGATATTGTTGTTCAAATGGTTGGAAATCCAAACAGCAACACAACTGTATGGAAGATGCAACCGAGCTGCATAGTAAATGATGCGGATTGTACCGTATGTGGCGAAACTGTACCAACCGATGTTTGCGAGCCATTGCCTTGTCAACCTTGCTCGCTGCAAATAGATGGCTCAGAGCAATCAGAAGCTAGATTTGACTTTGTGATTGATTGTGAAGAAGAATACAAATTGTCGTTTTGTGCTGAGGATGTTTTAGAAGCTACTTTAAGCACAGGGGAAGACAACTATGATTTAGAAATAATCAATGGTGTTGCAATAATTAATTCTGATACAGGATTAATTGCTGGTGAACACAATATTGTAATTGTTAGTGAAAATTGCAAAATCGAAATTGCTGGTACTGTTGATTGCTGTCAATGTAGCATAATCATTAGTGACCATCTCGGAAACAAAGAGCTTCAACCTGATGAAAACGGAGTTTTTGATATTAGTTGTGATGGTGAATACTATGTTTTTCTACCTGAATGTTTAGGCGAGCAAATCACAGTTGCTCAAATAAAAATAGGTGAAACTGTATATGAACTTGAACCCTTAAACTCAGGCGGCGTACATATTTTTGACAATTTACCTGATGGTTCAGGAACACTAACAATAGTAGGCGAAGAATGTAATTTTTCTGCACCAATTAGGATTGAATGCAAACTACCAGAAGCGGTAACCAAAAACTCACAAAGTGATGCTGATAACATCAGCATTGATTTTGGTTCTTCAAAAAATGAAGATGGAGATATTACAGGAGATGTGGAAGGTTGCCACCGTACAACCATTACGCTTGTAAATGGTGCAGCTACAGAGCCTAGTGTAACTATAGAGGGCGCAACAGGCACAGCCCTAACAGCAGCAGAAATAACAAGCCTTGAAACATTAGGCCTTTTTAATCCTGTTGTTGCTAACTATGATAACCTTCAAGGTTTTGAGAAAAATCCAAGTCGTGACCCTGCACTTGCGTTTAGTATCAAAATCACACATGAGTATTCAGCAGATTGTACTACTTATTCTGTTAATGTTGATGAAACAATTATTTCAACATTCTCGGTGTATACACAAGATAATAACGTAGGGACAACGTGGAATCAATTACCAATTCAGGATGCAATATATCCTAACGTTGGGGATGCAAATGGAAACAATGGTACAATCGGTAGAATAACAAAAGCATTTGGTATTACTGATGCGGAAAGAACAGATTTATTTTATCTTTCTCTTGTTAAGAAAGTTCCGTTTTTCATTGCTACTTATACTGATGCAAATGGTGTGCAAAATAGCAATGATAATAGTTCTTTTACGCCTACTGGGGGACCTCTGGCAGCAACATTTATTCCAAATATGAATTCCGCAATATCGAATGGAATTAATATCATGGGTGGTACTCCTGCTTGGACATCCTTATATACAGCAAATAGTGAATTGTATTTTAAGGGGCATTATTTTTCAGACGACATTAACGATTCGTTGTTTCCTAAACTATTAAGTATCACTACTACATTAGTAGCTAATAACGATAAAGCAATTGAGCATTCTTTTGAATCAAAACCGTATCTAAAACGATAAATTATGGCACTTATAGGTAAAGGAACAATAGAAAAAGGATATGGGCAATCCAAAACACATGTGCGACTAAATAGCCTTCGTTCAATCACAAATTTTAGTCGTAAAAAAGTAGCAACAAACGTACAAGGGCGACGTTTTTCAATTTGGGAAACTAAAGAGAAAGATGAAAAAGTAGCCTTAAAAGCCAACAATGTAAAAAAATATTTAGTTGAGCTTGGCATGATGGATGATGAACAGTCTTTCACATCATTCTTTACAGAAATTCATAAGTCTTATGCGCTTTGGATTCCTAAAGTAATGTTGAAAAAATTAGCCTAAAAGCTACCTAAAAACAAAATGCAAAATTTAAAAAAAAAATAGTCTATCATGATTATAGAAGCAGGTGAAAAATTCAAGGGAATTGATGCTGAAGAATGCATTGACCAATTTTGTAAATATTGGTTAAATCTTGTAACAGAAGGTTCTGATGAAGATGATGATCCTTATTTTATTACAGCAATCAATACGAATACTAATACCTATGATGCGGATTCACCTATTGATTTACGTGATTATGTAGCAGTTCAATCTTTTCTTAATTCATTGGGGATTGGTGAATTTAAGGTTACGCCTGTAGGGGATGGTAGAATAGAAATTGTATCTGAAAATAACAATTTCAATCTTAAATCTATCAACTACACAATCGAAGGAGAAGAATTTTGTCTGGATTTTCAGGAATGTGATTGCACACCTGATGACCAATGCAATGAGGATGAAAGATGCACTTACAGTTTACACCGTAAATACGAAACAAGTAGCTACGATAAAATTTTATTTGCAGGCATAGAATTTGAAGGGGCGACCTATCCAACTGCACACCAAATTGGACAAGGTTTTGTGCCTATTGGTACCACATATCCACAGCAAATAGCTGAGTACCTAAATTCGCTTCCTGAGAGTGAAGGAGGGAAATTTGAGGTTTATTATTTCAATGAAAAGCTCTATGTGCAAATTAAAGGCAGCAAATACAAGCCGCTTAAAATAACATTCCAGACACTACATGAATGTGATGATGAAACCGTTGAGAATTTACTTGAAACCTTTTTTCAAAAAAGAGATTGCGTAACAGGTTGCTGTGGTTTTGAGTGTGGGCAATTAGGACAACTACCATGTCCAAATGGACAGGAAAACGGTTGCAACGATTCTTTATACCCTGATTCGGAAGGCGTGTGTCAAGAAAAATGCACAGGTGGTACAGCTTGGGTTGATGGGCAACTTGTAGCCGCTGGTGCATACTCTCAACCACCTGACTGTAAAGGAGAATGTAATGAAGGTCTAATTGCTACAGCAGCAGGTTGTTTTTATCCCAATGAATCAATGACAGTTTGCAGTGTCGATCTAGTGATTAAAACAAACCCAAACGAAAAGTTAACTAGTGTAAACATTGGCGATTTAGGGACGTTTGCACCACTATCTCCAATATTATTAACGGAGAGTGCAACAGAAGTACTAGAGTGGATGAATGCGCCAGAAACAGGAATCTGTTACGAAGGTGCCACAGAGTGTGTAACAGTTGATGTTCTGCCATGCGAGGGCAGTGACGGTCTATTAGAATACCGTTTTCATTTGGAGGGTGTTAATATTGATTTCACTACAACTCAAATGCCTATTTCAGTAACAGCACAATACTGCAAAAACGAAGAATATCATTCGTGTGTTAAACCTGATAAATGCAAGGATAAGGAAGTTCCTGTTTCCTGTGGAGCTGGACAAACATTTGATCGTAAGTGGGTGCGATGCATAACGCCAGATGAGGACAATTGTCGAACGAATCAAGAACGTGCCGAAAGAGGATTAGCATATCAATGCTATGATTGCCCTACTATTTCTAGTACTGATGAAGCTCGTTATAACGCTTTATTAGATGCGAAAGTAGCGCAAATTACAAGCGATGTCAATTTGACGAATCTTGTGATTGATTGGTACACTAGAAACAACATCGCGATTGATTACCGTGCTTATGCGACAACATTGCTTATTATTTCGGGTGACTTACCAGAATGTAAGCGAATGTGCTATGAAATAGGAAACCAAGTTATTGAAGTTTCCTAAAGAAAATTAATATTTAAATTCTTATTTTACCGTATTAGATATGCAGCACTTTATTAGAGTGCTGCTATCTATTTACTTTTAAACAAAAATAGCTTTGGATAAAATCAAAACTTACTTTAATCCTTTCGATCCTGCCTTTCCAATTAAATTCTGGTTTTGGTTGTTGTTGCCAATAGTGGTATTAACCTATTTGCCCAAAATGTTAACCAAAAAACCTTGTGATTGCAAAAAAAAACGAGAGATTGAAAGAAAGCCTAAAGAAGAAGAAGGCAAAGAATAACCTCCTTTTCTTCAATTAATAAACAATAAAATAAATTTCAAATTAAAAATATAAATCGAATGGAAAAGTTTTGGGAAGATTATGGAGTGACCATTTTGTGGATCATTATCGGAATTTTAGTAGTTTGGAACGTTTGGAAAATGTGGGGAAAAAACATCATGGGTATGATTGGTCGCAAAAAGGCAGAAACTAAGCTTCCTGGCGCAGGAAATGGCGGTGTTGATAATGCTACTAAACGTTTAATTGGAAACCGACAACCAGCGCAACAATTAGCTAGACGGTACATTTAGATTAAAAGCTAAATAGGGTCTGATGGGAGCAGGAGCAGCACCCAAAAAGACTTTTATAAGCTAATTTGAGGAATACTTTTTTGAAAACCAAATACGTATTTTGGAACGGATTACCAAATATTTCACGCTTAAAAACATGGCAATACTTGCATTTACCATTGCACTTATTATGCTTTTGGTTTTTCTGTATAATTTTTTGTTTGCAGATAAAAAGAGTGTTGCTGAGTATTTTTTAGGTTCAAGGAATGATAATCCTACAGAACCTCCTGCGCCTTTGGAAGTAAATTTTAATGCTTTACCTATAGGTTGGAATCCAAGTTACATTAATGATTTGATCTTCAAGGTGTACAATAGTTACACTTATACTGGTGGCTGTACTGCTGTTACAGGACAAACCGCTGACGAGGTATTAGATGATGTTATTAGCCTAAATGATGACCAAACAAAGGCAATGATAAACGATTGGAATGCTAGATATTACCAAAATGTAAATATTTCGATTTCGGATGCTGATAGAGTTGGTATATTCGATTCTTTTGTTGGTGGTCCTGCTAAATTGTCGCAAACTATTCAATATGAATCTTGTGGCATCACATCATGTTATTCGTGCAATAAACAATTAAACGTAATTCAAAAACTCGCTCAGTACACCGGAGGTTAAAAAATAGTAAATGAAAGTTGCAAAAAATATAATGATTGGTGTGGCAATATCTTTAATTTGCTACGTAATTTTTTACATTTTCAAGGATAAAATCAATGCTTTTATTGATAAATATATTCTTAAAAATACAAAGGAATTGCAGGACATCCCAAGCCAAGGCTTTATAACCACATTTGGAAATTGTAAGCTTAATGATATTGATTTGAATGCTCAAATTGACATTAACAATCAGGATTTGCAAACAAATGAAAGCTGCAATATTGGCTACTTGCAGACCAGGCTAAACAAAATAAAGGGCGAAAACCTACTAGTAAATGGCAAGCTTGATGGAGCAACTAGGGATGCTTTGCTAGCTGCTGCTGGAAGTAATGTTTTTGATGTTAATTTTGTTTCAGTTAGAACATTGAAAGATTGGTTGTCTTACGTAGGCTAAAATGATAATTATGAAATATGTAATTGAGGGTCTCGTGCTTTTGGTTTTGATTGTTTTGACCATCTACAATTTTTGGACTAAATACCAAGAAGGCAAACTATCAAGAGTTGACACGCCTACTAAACCAACCGCTGAAAGTGGAAACGAGGCATTCCCTTCTCCTCCTGTTGTGCCTAGTATGCCGCCTGAAATAGGAACTGGTAATGCTGTTTTTCAAATCGCAGCTCAAAGAGCTTTAAACTTTGAGGGTGGTTACCAGCGTCATCAGAATGACGCTGGTAATTGGACTGGTGGCAAAGTTGGCAGCGGAAACTTAGTTGGCACTAATCATGGCATAACAGCAACAACTTATAAAGCTTATTTTGGAAAAACACCTAATAAGTCGGATATGAAGAACCTGAGCCAAAGTGAGGCAATGTCAATTTACAAAAAGCTTTATTGGGATGTAATTAAAGGTGATGAAATTGCCGACCAATATACTGCTAATATTGTTTTAGATGGACAGTTACAGCATCGTTTTAATGTACGCTTATTACAACAATCACTAAACAGCATTGGCTTTAGTTTAGCTGAAGATAACAAGTTTGGAAAAAAAACAATAACAGCACTAAATGAGGCAATTTATGTTGATGTAGGGCAAATTTACAACGCCTACAAAAACAGACGCATTCAGTATTATTATGAACTCGTGGAAAGCGATTCAAGAAATCAAAGTTTTATTAATGGTTGGCTAAATCGAATCAATAGTTTTGATGATTATAGCAATCCAAACAACCAACTAGCTAAAAAAATATCATGAATAAATTAGTGAATGATGCAGCTTTAAAAAATGCAAAGTTGAGCGATATTGTTCAAATTGCTGATAATTTGATTAGTGAGGACGGTTTTCAAACTGATAATCAAGTTGATGTAACTTTTTCTACAAGTGCATTCGTGTTTTTGGGTGTTGGTTTTGTATTAATGGTTGGTGGTATTGCTTTTTATTTTTTGGTTAAGAAAAAAATAAAGTAATGGCGAAAGTCAAAAAAGAAAAGGCTACTAAAGGTGGCGCAAATGGTGGCTTTAGTTATGGTAGTTTGTTTACCATTGTATTGTTACTATTAGTAATTGTAGGTGTTGTTTATGCCATTTATAAGTATGTTTTTAGCTCGCCTACGCCTATGCCTAGCAATCAAGAACAAGCAGACCTTTTGGTGTTCAATTCTTATTGTGTAGATGGTAGTAATGTGCTTACAGGAATGCCATGTAAAATGCTTCCTTTCGCTTATAGTGGTCCTCAATGTATTGACGGCTATAACGTATTTAGTGGCTATGAGTGCGGAGCGCAATTAGACCGAGCAGCCGAAATCGTGGCGCAACAAATACAAGGACGTGGGGTGGCTATTATTCAAGCAAACTAAAACACATTCTTTTTTCTTTCCCTAGCAATAATTAAAAAGAAATGCAGGAACTGCAACAATATTGATAAACAATAATTATGAAAAGAGTAATTATAATTTTGGCTGCATTTTTAGCCATGCTAGTTATTGGCGCATTGCTTTATTTTTTCCTTGCTGGTGAGTCGGGCGGTGGCGAAAAAGAAGCAGACATATTAAAGGCTGCAATTAAAGCGGAAAACGAAGCCGATTTAGTGATTTTAAATGCACAATTAGCAGAGCTGGAAAGGCAGCAGTTAATCGCTTCGTGTAAAAAGAGTTGCGGTTTTCTTGGCATTTTTTCATCCAAAATACGCAGGTGTAAAGATAATTGTGTTAAGCAGTATAGTACTGTTGATGATGTTGCTAAAATAATTGATAATTATGGCTAAAGCAGATGCTTTAGCCCTAAAATGGTATTTGCTTTTTGCTGATAAGGATACTTATTTTGCTGAAAAAATAACTTCATTTTTGGAGCCATTGGTGCAAGAAAAAAAAATTGAATTATTTAGCAAATTAAGCATTGAGCCAGGACAACATAAAACGCTTAATTATTATGATGCTGATTTAATAATTGTTGTGTTAAGTGTTGATTTTAATTTAGATGAATTAGACAAGATTAAAAAACGCACTTCATGCGCTATTTACGCTCGTTATGTGCCACAACAAACGCTAGGCGACTTGTACATTAACGAAGTACCTATTTTACCTTTTAGGAAGCCGCTTACTGCCTGTATTGATATTGAAAAGTGCTTACAAGAAATTGAAAATATTTTGAGGGATTGGGCGCAAGGAATTAAACCAACTATAGCACAACCTTTGAAAAAAAAGCGAAAGAAAAAAAAGCGATTAGACCATAAACTGATTGCTAAACTAATTATTGACAATGGAATACATTGAACTCCCTTTGTGGATTTTGGTTTTTCTCCAGACTGGAGTTTTTTTTGGCAAAATTGTATATAGGTGCATTTGTGTATATCGTGATTATAAATTATACCTATTACACAGAAAAAACAACAAACTATTACATAACATCAATAACGACGATGAACAATGAAAAGCACCCTCTTTACCATAGCACTAATATTAACAATCGTATCTACTAGCAGCCTAATTACACCTATTGAGGTGCAAAAAAAAGAGCTTGCAAAAAAAATAGATACGCTCGATTGTAGCAGCATTAAAAAACCGTACTATGATAGCCAAGCTTATAGGAGCTTAGGTAAGATTGCTAAGTATATTTACACAGGAAATGGAAAGCTAAAGATAGATAGCTTAGTTATTGATGAGTGATTATTTTGCACGATTACGCATTAGAAGTAATACTTAATTGAAAGCCCTTTATTTTGCCTTAAAAATAAATTTAACATAAATCATTGTTAATCAATGAATTGCAAAAATGATTATCCTGGTAAATCTGGGAGCTGTTGCACCTAATTTAGAATAATCTAAATTTATACTATGAACATTAAGAAAACAGCTTTTATATCAATAATAGCATTTTTAATTGTGATTGCTGTTTATTTTATTTGGCGTTATGTACGATACCGAACAACCATCATTGTACAAGAAGAAGAACGACCAGAAACAAGCACTATTGGTACAATAACACCTGTTATTATAGATAGTACCAACATGCCAATAATACCTACAACAATACCATTACCTACCAATACCCTGGGACCAATTTACAGCAACATACCAAGCCATTGCATGGAAAATTACGCTACAGTCGCAGGTACAGCCAATTTTAGCGAAAGTGAATTTGCAAGCCGTGACGGTTCGACTACGCCTAATCAGTTGAAAGGAAATTTACAACTATTAATGCAGCAGTTAGAAGTGATTCGAGCAGCAGCAGGAAACAAGCCTGTAACGGTTAGCTCTGGTTATAGAAGTGTAGCGCACAATGCGGCAGAAGGTGGCGCAGCAAAAAGCAAGCATGTATGTTGCCAAGCGGCTGACATTAAAATAGCAGGAATGAGTGCAAACAAAGTGTATGATTTAATTGCTCAACTAATTGAAAGCGGTCAGATAATAAACGGTGGATTAGGCAAGTATAATACTTTCACGCATTACGATATTTCTACTAGTAGAAGGTGGGATTATTCGTAATTAAAACAGGCAAACAATGAATCAATATTACATTTTAGCTTTCTTACTTTTGGTCATTTTAATTGTGATTTATCGTCAACAAATCGGCTTGTTATTGGCTCGATTAATCCTAAGTGATTTAGAATACTTGGTGTTTATTAAAAATTACGTTGCTTTCCTTCCAATTGAAAAGAAAGCTAGATATGCAGACCTAGTAATAGTTGAAAATTGCCAGCAAATTACGATGAAAGACCTCGGACACACACAAGGCTTTGAAACGTGGAATACAACAAGCATTGGCAACATGGCATATATAGGGCTTAATAGTAAAAATGAAGATGTTAGGGTTAGGTGTTTAGAGTTGTTATTAATGTATCAAACGTATTTAAGAAAAATAAAATGAACAAAACAACTATTGCAATTAGCATTGTAGCACTCTTGTTTTTTATAGTATCTGTGCAATACTGGTACAAATTAAAAGGCGCAAGTTTACAAATAAAGTCTGATGCAAAGACTATTAAAAATCAACAGGATAGGATAAGCTTTCTGGAATCTAAAAACCAATTAACAGTTAAGCCTACCTACAATAAATAATTAATGAAAACAGGAACGCAAAAACTATACGATTACGCTGGAAAAATGACCGCCGATTTTGGAGCAAATTTTATTTCAGTTAAAAATGGTAATGAAGTAGTAGTTGGATTACCAACTAAAAAACCTAGCGCATTTCGAGTTAAGCGAGGCATACGAATTGTAAAACCCGAAATTATCATTACAAAGCCTAATATAGCCCCATTGCTGCGAAAAAAGGCAGCTATAGCAGCTAGGAGCGCAGGCGGTAAAACGTTGGAAGGTGGCGTTAGCATTGGCGTTGAATGGCGCAATGGCACATCTATTTTATCCGTTGCTGGCACTGGCGGTTTTATAGCGCAGCACCCTAAATTTGGAAAGGTTTTAATTACCAATGCACATGTAGTGCAAAACGTTCGTCATTGGTCCAAAGTAACTAGCCCTAGCCGTTCAGATGGAGGGCTTTTTGATGTTGATGGTATTGGCACGGTTGTGCATTTATCAATATACCACGACATAGCTATAATTAAGCTTTTTGAGGGCGTTACTGGCACAAACCTACTTAATGGGCGGCAAATAGGCGCAATAGGCAAAACGGGCTTTAAAGATAGAATTTACGACAAGTTTGGACGAACAACTGGACATACCCGTTTACGTGAATCGGAATACACACACACCAATATTATGCACCCAACTTTGGCGGGCTTGAAAATGATAAATCAAGACTTGTTTAGGAGTGCAGATAACCGCAGAGCAAGCGACCGAGGTGATAGTGGCAGTATCATCGCATTTTGGAATTTGGTTAGGCGATATTGGGAACTGGTTTCTCATTTATGGGGAGGGATAGTAATAGATAATCAGCACTTTACTATAGGCGACCCAATTGCAAAAATATTTGAAGATGAGGACTTGTATTTGCTAATTCAAGAAATGCCACAACAGGATTTACAAAACATGCTCAACACTTTAACAGTTGAAAATTTGGTTGTAAAAAACACAATGACGGTAGGTTAAAAGCTTGCACATTGCAACACTTTGCTTTTACTGATTATCAAATAGTTATAAATCGCTCAGTTTTTTTTGAGCAAAATTAACAGCAAATGGCAGGTAAAAAACGACTAACTAAAACTAGGGCAAAAATAACTGTGCTATTTCATTTTCAGGAATATCTAACTGTTGGGAAAGTAACCTTATTGTTTTGGCTTGGTCTTTTGTTAACTCAAAGCTAAGTTTATTCTTGCTGTTTTAATTCACTTGATAAAATATTTTAAAAATTTACTTAAATATGGTAAAAACAATTAAAATCAATAGAAAATTAACGGCACATAACATTGCGTAAAATGTTCATGTGGGCTATGCGCCCACATGCCATTTACACTTACTACGTTATTGTTAGATATTGGTAACTTGGTCACACCAGCAATTCCCCATATAGTTTTTTTTGGGGTATTACAAATTATTGGAAAATAG
>JAHDBT010000184.1 GCA_020630215.1 Bacteroidota bacterium | reverse complement strand
AATTACGGGTCCACTTGCTGCTACTACATTGTCTTTTACTAATACATAACCTGTTTCGCCTACCGTGGTAACGGCTGCTTGTGCATCCTCCACATTTACAGAAAACGTAAGACTTGCACCTGCAAGAATTTTCAAATCAACGCTTGAGCTAATTACGCCATCTTCGTAGCTGGTATTTAAACCATAGCCAACACCTGCCGATACGCCTATGCCTACGCCATTGCCTCTATCGTCTGTTACTTCAAAAGAAGTAGATGCTAACGTTGCCCCAGCACTGTAACAGACAAATTCTGTTGATACTGCCGAACAAGCTTCTGCTGATGGCCCTGCTACTTTAAAACTGGTTTCACCGCCATTAAACTTCACTTTCAAGTCTTGCTTTAAAACACCTACTTGGCATTTTGCACCTGCCCCTTGGTTTAAAGGATTTGCTGCGTCGCAACTGCCATGTACTACTGCTTGGCTTAAAGTTACATTGTCGCCAATTTGCGTTACACACATTAGTAATCCTAGCTCTGCCGAAATATCATCTGCATTGGCTTGTGGATAAACAATGGCGCATTGGTTGGGTTGTAATTCGTTGGTTTGTACTAGGGTAAAACCTTTGTGGCGTAAATTGCCTTTTAATTGGTCAACTGTCATTTCTTGCTTAGTACCGGGGATGTATATTTTAGGGGTGGTACTACCAATTGTTGGTGTTGGTTTAGTGTGTGGAATAACTGTACCACCTGTATTTGAATTAGTGCTAGTACTTGCATAAGTTTTGCCACCTCTAGCATTGGTAATATTGTATAAAGGCGTTTTCTTTTGCCCAACAATTCCGTACATAACTTTCATGGTGTGGTAGTCTAATTGAATGGCTACATTTCTTGAACGGTCTTCTAAATATACCGACCATTCATCTCGTGCTACTTCTATAAAGTTAAAACGAGTTCCTCCATCAGCACCTAATTCTTCCCATTTTTTAGCTCCTACTTGTACAAACGAGCCTTTGCCATTGTTAAATACGGCTACATTTGCTTTATAACCATTTACTTTTTTGCTAAAAGATAATACATTGAACTTCGCATTGTTAGGCAAATCTTTTTTATCCTGATTGTAAACCGACCATGCTTTACCTGTATACCATACCCCTGGAATGTGGTTGTTGTAAGGGCCTGCTGCTTGCCAGTTTTGCGTAATAAATACTTTGTTGGCAATGTCGCTTTCGTAATCATCCACGGCAATATATCCTCCTAGGGAATGTGTTTTGGTAGCACTATTTGCTGTTAAAATAGAAGCAGATGCCTTCATGCCTGCTACTCTACCTTCGTCTACTACCATTACATTAAAGGCAGTTCCATTAGGCATAGGGCTTTTATCTTGGTTATAAATGGCCCATTTTCCACCGCTAGTATACCATACGCCTATTGCTTTAGTATTGTAAGTACCTAACCAACGTTGCGTTACTATAATAACCGCATTAGGATTATTGTTGGCTTTTGGATGGTCGATAGTTGTCCAGTTATTGGTAATATTGCTGCTTGTTGCTTTGTGCAAAAATACTTTGTCAGAAGCAGGAAGTGCTACTACGTTAAAATTAGTATTTACAGGCATTGCTGCTTTATCTTCGTTGTAAACAATCCACTTGCCACCAGAGTACCAAACGCCTACTTGATGCGTATTGTACTTGCCATATACTTGCGAAACAAAAACTAAAGCATCGGGTTTTCCATTAGTAGAAGCATTATTAAGGGTCGTCATGTGTCTAGTAATATTGCTGCTTTGCGTGTTGTGTGTAAAAGGCGTTTGAGCGTTTAAGTTGAAAGCAAGTGTTGTTAAAGTGATAAGCACTAAACAACAAAAAGTTAAGATGTGATTTAAAGTTTTCATGATAAATGAATTTAAAAGTGTTTGTAATTAATGAATTATTTGCCCTTTAATACCACATCATGAAAAAGGTAACCAGTTGATGCTAATCTATTTACATTTTTTTTTAGCAGATAGTAACGAGGCTTACTGACAAGTCTATAGAGCTTCGATAAACAAGGCCTATTTTCCTTCAAAAAATCACCTCATAGCATACAACCATATAATCGTAAAAAAATAATTTTGCAATTTTTATGTATTTATCCTAATATAAAATCGTTCTTATTAAAATAATAAGAAAAAACATCGTATATTTGTGTAGTTGCTGATAGGATAGTTAGTGTTATCAAAAATAATATTTGGTTATCTTATGTTACTTTCATTAGGATTATACATATATCACTTTGCAAATACTTTTAGTGAAAAAAGTTACTCAAAGCACCATAAACGTGCTAAGAAATAGTTTTTTTGTGCTAGAAGAAACACAAGGCTTAAGCGTAGCCTGAGCTATAAAGCACAGAAATAACGAAAGATAGCTGGTAATACCCTATGAAATAGCAATCAACAATACCATAATTAATAAAATTTAGTAATTAATTGATAAACATAGCTTCATAATAGTTTTTTTTTCTTTATATTGCAGCGATTCAATCAAACAGTAAGCAATAACTTTTCCTTCCACTTAATGTATATTATGCTAGGCCACATTTAGTTTTGTGCATTTGCAATAGAGCAAGCATGTTTAATTTATATGAGATCAATAGTTTTGAGTTAAAGATTACCGCACTTCATCTTTACGATAGCATTGGTAACAAGTAATCTAAATATTTAACAAACAACCTAAATTAATTAATTCCAGATTCGCACAAAACCTACTGTAGCAAGGTATAATACTACTACCCCTTTCACCCCCAAATAACCCCTACATTTTTTTTTATTCACAAAACACGTATCATGAATCCGTATTACATCTCTATTCAGCAAATGGCTTACGACCTTGCCCAAGTACGACAAATGCCTTATCACAAAGCAAGAGAATTGGTAATGAAGTATAAAGTAGAAAATGACTTATTCCCCACCCTAGGCATTGTTAACAAAAAACAAGTAGATCTTGGTGAACAACGGCTTTTTAAAACTCCTGATGGTCTTTTAGATTAAGTGAAAGCGACAAAATAAATCAGGCCATTATGCTTATTCTTTTTCCCAACCCTGCGTTACAAATGCTCGCAATAGCTCGCTATTGCTGTGCTTTGTGCCTTGTCTTGAAAAAAACAATTGCACATACTGGCCTGATTTATTTATCCCTTTTCACTAAGGAATACATTTTAGTATAACTATTTGCATTTTTTCTAATACCTTGTACCTGCACATAAACAAATGATGCAGCGGTGCATTTCTATGCCCACACGAAAGGCTACAAAATACTAAAGGATGACGACTATTTTAAGTTAGTTGTCATCCCTTTTATTTGTATACCTGTTAGTTTATTGAGCTTGCCAATACTTCGTGCTAAGGTTAAACTCACCTCCCTAGTCCAACAATCTCCTCGCTTCATATCTCATTATTACCCTTTTATACCTAGCAAGATATATTATTTCTTCTCCAAATCACCTTTTTACGGCAGCCACTAAAAAAAAATCAGTTAAAGCCAAGTAATTCGTAGCAATTTCATAAAACATTGCCAAAAATCACTTACTTTTGCGCTAATAAATAGAAAACACAGGTCCTTCATATTTCTATGATTTTCTACTAATTTCAAAATCATTATGGCAAGCATATCCCAAAATCAATTAGAAAAGCTCATTACTAGCATTTTTACTAGTGAAGAACTAGCACAACACAAACTCCAAACGCAGAAAGAAATTTCGCCTTTATCTATTATCCGTATCTCTACCCAATTTCCGTCACTTAATTTGGCGAAAGAAAATATGGTGTTTTTATACGACCAGCCGCTAGGCGATAGAAACAAAGGATTTCTGCTTACAGACAATAACATCCATTTGTTTAAAGGCTACCTGCCTTTTGATGATTTTGAAAAACTGTTCGACGAAAATGGCGAATTACGCCTCCCGCTCCCTAATCTTTCTGATGAGATAAAAGCTAAAATTGCACAGCTTTTTATAGCTATTGCCGAATACGATCCTAAAAAGGATATGAATATTAATCGCTATGGCAAAGACAAAAATAAAAATGCGGCATCAGCCGAAGACAATAGCGTGCCTATAGCAATTAGTGCAGACGATAAATCGCTTACACCCGAACAAGCTATTGAACAGGATTTGGTTGATTTGGCTTTTATGCAGTTGCTACATCACGAAGGGCAAAAGAACTTGGGGCTGTGCAAGGATTTAGATAAGGACAAGGTGTTTAAGGAAGCCATCCAAAAAATGACCAATGATACGGATGTGGTGATTAACAACCCTAGTGCGAAAGAACTATTAACACAAGACTTAATCAAAATATACCAACTCTGCACAAGTACAGAAAACGATGCCATTACTCGTAGAGAACAATTTGCGCTGGCCTACAATTTTGAATTGCTTGTTGGTAACGGTGACATGTCGAAAAGCATTAAATTGAGCCGCATTAACGACCTAATTTTGAATGATAATTTTTCGGAGAAAATTGAAAAGTTACAAACGTTTAAGATATTTAATGTAAAAAGCCAATTTCCCGATGAGTTTTTATTGCCTACTGTTTTAGCTCGTTTAGACCACGAACTCTTTACCGTTGCTAGTGCCGCCCTACATCGTTTTGCCGAAATTTTAATTAAAGCAGATGGCAAAGTAACCGAAGAGGAAGAGGCAATTTTAAAAGCCATTTTAGAAAAAGCAAGCAAACCCAAAAAAGTAATTCCTAACGTAAAACAAACCGAGTTTGACGAAGATGAGAGTTTAGATGATGTAATTGCAGAACTCAATCAGCTTATTGGCTTAAAAGAAATTAAACGCAATATAAATACCCTCATCAACTTCCTTAAAATACAAAAAATACGAGAAGAGAAAGGCTTAAAAACCGCCAAAAAATCGTTGCACTCGGTGTTTATGGGTCCTCCAGGAACGGGTAAAACAACGATTGCTCGTTTAACTGCCAAAATTTTTAAAAACTTAGGCATTCTTAAAAAAGGACATTTGGTAGAAACAGATAGAGCTGGATTGGTAGCTGGATATATTGGGCAAACGGCCAACAAAACGGATGAGGTAATTAAAACGGCACTTGATGGCGTTTTGTTTATTGATGAAGCCTATGGTTTAGCAAGAGGCGGCGGCGACAAAAAAGATTTTGGCTCGGAAGCCATTGAAACCCTTCTTAAAAGAATGGAAGATTACCGAGAAAGATTGGTGGTTATTGTAGCTGGCTATCCCGATGAAATGGAAACGTTTATTAACTCTAATCCTGGCTTAAAATCACGCTTCAACCGTTACTTCTATTTCGACCATTACAACCCCGAAGAATTATTAGGTATTTTTAAATTGTTTGCTCGTAAAGGCGATTTTCACCTGAGCGAAGATGCAGAAGAAAAAGTGCTGTATATTTTTGAAGATTTATACAAACAACGCAATCCGTTTTTTGGTAATGCAAGGGTAGCTCGTAATTTATTTGAACGTTGTATCGAACTGCAAGCCAACCGCCTAATAAGTGTAGCACCGCTTACCAAAGAAATTTTAATGACTTTGGAAGAACCAGATATTCCGCCAATAAAAGAAACGGTGAAAAAAATACTGGTTTTCGATCAGCAAAAAGCCAAAGAAAAGAAAGCGCAAGAATTTGACCCTTCTAGTGCTATGAAAGCCCTAAAAGGCATGATGAATCCTGATGCTGTAGAGGAGGAAGAAGAACCCCCTGCCCCGGCCGCACCACCAAGTGAAACTGCGCCTGTAGCAAAGGAAGAGGAAAAGTAATATGGTAAAACAATTGCCAAAAACAAAATTTGTGTAAGGGTTGCACATAAAGAAAATTTACGAATTTTCTTTATGTGCAACCCTAGTATCAAAATATTAATTATCGTATTTACATTTCATTAACAACAGTTAAAATACACAACCGCTTTTTGTTTGCTTTTAGAGTAAGCAATACTGCGCCCGTCGGATGCACCTAATAGATAATAAAAACCAATGGCATTTTTATTTGCCTTAATATCCTTCCATATTTTTTCGTCAGAATAAGACGGTTCTAATGTTTCCTCTGGCTTAATAGCAGGGTTCATGAAATTTTTATCTTCAAAAAAAGTTAGCACCCTTTTAGCAATATATTTTTGCTTTAGCTCGATGCTTACTTGTCCATTTTCTGCATAATCATTAATGCCAAAGTCTATTAAGTCTGCTCCTTTAAAAGTTGCCTTGTATAATTCTTTTCCATTATGACTTATAATGCTAAAAATAAAATCATCATCTACAAAATTGGTGTAGGCAGCTTGTTTTAAGGTAAACTTATCTAAACGTTTAGTATCTGAGAAATTACGCATTTCACTCACAATCAACGATTTTTTAATAGGCATATCAGCCAAACTACCCATTGTTTTTTTATTAGATATTACCTGACTAGTAGGCGATTTTGTTGCTTGATTTGTTTTTTTATCTGTTTTGTTTTTGGTAGTCGTATCTGTACATCCAATTGTACAAATAAAACAAAGATAAATACCTACTAAAAAATGCGAAATAAGATTATTTTTCATAAACTGTAATGTTGAATTAAAAATTAATTCAGGGGATAATTGCAATAAATTTCCAGAGCTATTAAGTAGTGGTGTTTAAATAATTTCCTAATTTATACGCAGTTATTTTGTGTTTATACAAGGCGCAAAACGCAGCCATAGCCTTAGCTACGGCGAGTATTTGCAACGCAGAATAAGCGCAAAAGAACAAGTAGAAATAGGAAATTATTTAATTAGCACTACTTAAATATAAGTTCCCCCCCTAACTATTTTGGTTTTAACTTAGCAAATAGGACATGTAATCATCAGAAACTTAAGCTTTGAACCCGTTTGGCTCAAGTGGGGACGCTTGCCCCTGCTGCCCCATCCAGCCTCCTGGCTGGAGCGTAACGGGCATAAAGCCTCCTGGCTTAATATCAACTACTTTTAACGTTTAGATAAACATGTCGTAAATAGTGTTTAGTTTAGTCGATTCTGTTCTGCTTATAGGTGCTAACGCAGCAAACTTTTGATAACTTAACTAAATAGTTTGCAAATGCAAATACTTGCACAAAGAAGAACTAATTACCATATAAGAATAGTTCATTATAAACTAGTTAAAACCTTTTTGGTTTAAACTAGTTGTACTGATAGGGCTTAAATTAGTAAGACTTGTGCTATAAAAAAAACACAATTAACCGATTAATGTCAAATTTAAGTATTGACTGGCTTATAGGAATAATACATGACTTTTATAATCGCTTCCTTGTACTTAATTACTCTAAAATGGGGCATTCCTTATTTTTGGTAAAATAATTTCTATTTAATAGGGGTTTTATATACTGAAGACGTTTTGTAAACACAAAAAGTACAATACTTGACTACATTTATTGTGCTTAGGGACGAAGAATAAATAACTATCCGTTTTGACTTCATCTTTTCGCACTATGCTGCGTTGGCAAAACCCTTATTACGCTTAGGCGTAACGCAGTTTTTGCCGCCTTGCCTAGCACAAAAATATTTCATCAAATTCGGACGCTTATTTATACATCGTCCCTTAATAACGATTTTTAAAAAAAACAAATATTGATTAAATTCGCTCCTTTTAAAAATATTTCCTTGCCCATTTCCCTTTTATCATCATTATTAAATATCGTATGAAATTATTAAATAGCGTAATTTGCTACTGCACACTTTTGCTAATTATTGGTTCTTTTTCTTACGGCTGCATATTGTTTTCAGAAACACAAATTGATGCCGCATCTGCTTATGAAAGCAAACAGTATATTACTGCTAGTGAATTACTAAGCAAAGACTATCAGCTAGAAAAAGATTTGCGTAAAAAATCGGATTTAGCTTATAAAATTGCAGAATGCTACCGCCTAGCCAATCGTACAAAAGATGCCGAAGAATGGTACAAAAAAGCAATGGACTACAGCACCGATCCTACGGTAACTTTTAAGTACGCACTTTCCTTAAAAAACAATGGCAATTACAAAAAAGCCATTCAATTATTCAAGGAGTACGCACTTAACAGCCCTGGCGACCGCCTCCGTGCTACGCAACAAATGCAAGCTTGTAGACAAGCATTAAGTTGGCAAAAAAATCCTAGCGATCATAAAGTAATTAACCTCCGAAGTATTAATACCAAGTTTTCTGATTTTGGACCTACCCTCTATCAGCAAAACCAATTGGTATTTACCTCTTCTCGTAAAGAAGCCCTAGGAGAAAAATTATATGGCTGGACAGGCGAAAAACATTCTGATTTGTTTTCTAGCGATATAAAAGGCGATTTTGATTATAGTTCGCCCATAGCTTTTGGCGATTCTATTAACACAAAATACAACGAAGGAACTAGCTCTTTTACCAGCGATTTTAAGGAAGTGTATTTTACTGCCTGCGGAAGTGCCAATAAAATTGATGACTATTGCCAGATTTACCACACTAAAAAATCAAACAATGGATGGCTACTGCCCGAACCTGTGCTATTATTTGAAGAAGATACCTTTAATGTAGGGCATCCTTTTATAACAGCCGATGGTAAACAATTGTATTTTTCGTCGGATATACCTGGCGGTTATGGTAGCAAGGATTTGTATGTAGCAACAAAAGGGGCGGATGGTTTTTGGGGCGAACCCACCAATTTAGGACCCGAAATTAATACCGAACGCTACGAAGGCTTCCCTTCTATTGGAACCGATGGTTGGATGTATTTTGCTTCTGACGGACACTCTGGGATGGGCGGCTTGGATATTTTTAAAGCTGAAAAAAAAGGGAAAAGATGGGGCAACCCAACCAATATGCAAGCACCTATTAACTCCCCTGCCGACGATTTTGGCTTTTCTTTTCAGGGTTATGTGCCACCTGCTTTAATCGACTCCCTAGATATGATGGGCTACTTTAGTTCGTCGAGGGAAGGCGGAAAAGGCAACGATGATATTTATATGTTTGCCCTACTTACCGAAAAAGAAATACCCGAACCAGCACCCGATACGCCTGCGGTTACCCTTGTACCTAACACGCCTCCTCCCCCTCCCGAACCAAAAATTATTTATGTATTAAAAGGTACGGTTAACCAAAAAGCCTACGAACGCCCTAACGATCCGGCGAGTAAAGTTACGGGTACAACAGCCATCTCAGAAGCCATTGTGCAAGTACTAGGTACGAGCAACAACAGTACCCTATCTCGCAGAATTGTAACCAACGAAAACGGACAGTTTGAAATTACGGTAGAACCAGAAGCTACTTACCAAGTGAGTGCTTCTAAACCATCGTACTTTAAAAAATCGCAGGCGGTAAGCAACAAAGGCAAAATACCCGATGCTGGCACTAATGTGGTAACAATTTACACCGAAATTACCCTCGACAAAATCTTTAAAAACCGAGAAGTGGTGCTAGAAAATATTTATTTCGATTTGGATAAATGGGATATTAGGGATGATGCACAGCCAACACTTAATAAACTGGTGCAAACCTTAAACGAAAATCCCAACCTAAAAATAGAATTGGGTTCGCATACGGATTCGCGCGGTTCCGACCGCTACAACCTCAACCTCTCTCAAAAACGTGCCGACTCTACCGTAAGCTACCTAGTAAGCAAAGGCATTGAAGCCCGCCGTTTAGTAGCTAGAGGTTATGGCGAAACACAGTTGGTAAACGAATGTGAGGATGGTGTAAATTGCCCCGATGAACAACATCAAAAAAATCGCCGTTCTACCTTTAGGGTTTTATCAGATAATTATTATTCTAATGGTTTTTAGGGCTTGAGTAAGGGCCCCACGGAGTTTTGCACAAAGTCGCACAAAGTTTTTTTGCTAAGTGAATGAGAAAAAATAACCTCCACCAATTTAATTTATTCTATTTCCCAATGCGGCGTTGTAAATACTCGTCATAGCCCGCTAGGACTGCGTTTTACGCCTTGCCTTGAAAAATATAATTAAATTTCTTGCTGGACTTTATTTTTTTCATTTCACTAAATGCTTACCTTTTAATTTCTTAGGTCAAAAATGTTTAGTATATTCACCAATGAAAAAACCATTCTAAACAGTACATGAAATTTATTAAATTCCTCATAGCACTTCTTATCACTTTAGCATTAGTAGTGCTGCTTAATTTCCGTTTAGCCTCCCTTCCATTTGTAGGAGCTAAACTCGGTCAATCGCCAGCGGCAAGTTTACCACCTATTGGGCATTTTATCGATCCCTTTAATGGCTTTTGGCAAAATGCCGAAAGCAAAAATATTAGCCTGCCCGAAACCGTTAATTTACCAGCATTAAAAGCTCCTGTAAAAGTAGTTTTTGATGAGCGCATGGTGCCCCATATTTTTGCCGAAAACGACGATGATTTGTATTTTATGCAGGGCTATATTACTGCCTATCATCGCCTTTGGCAAATGGAGTTTCAAACCCATGCTGCTGCGGGTAGGGTTTCGGAAATTGTTGGTGCTAAAGCCTTAGATTTTGATAAAAAACAACGTAGATTAGGCTTGGCTTATGCGGCAGAAGCCGCTGTTAAAGTAATGGACGAATACAAAATTTCGGAAGCCATTGTACAGGCTTATTCGGATGGGGTAAATGCTTATATTAATCAATTAACCCCCCAAACCCTACCGCTAGAATATAAGTTAATGGGCTATGAACCAGAAGCTTGGTCGCCGCTAAAATCGGCTTTGCTACTTAAAAACATGGCTTTAACCTTAACGGGCAGAGAACACGATTTGGAAATGACCAATGCTCTTAAACTGTTTAAAACCGATATTTTTAAAGAATTATACGAGGATTATCCCAAGGGACAAGACCCTATTATTCCAGCAGGCACAACCTGGGATTTTACGCCTACAGCTCACGATAAAGCTGCTAAAAATAAGCCTATAAAAGATCAATCTTATTTTGACAAGCATTTTTCGCAAAGCAAACCCGACGCTAATTTAGGGAGCAATAACTGGGTGGTATCGGGCAAAAAAACGGCTACGGGCAAACCTATTTTATGCAACGACCCACACCTTAAATTAAGCCTCCCTTCTATTTGGTACGAAATACAATTGCACAGCCCCAAAGCCAATACCTATGGTGTTTCTTTACCCGGTTCACCTTGCATTATTATTGGGTTTAACAACGATATTGCTTGGGGCGTAACCAATGCGGGTAGAGATGTAAAAGACTGGTACAAGGTAAAATTTAAAGGCAAAGCCAAGGACGAGTATTGGTATGAAGATAAATGGCAAAAAACAGCTAAAAGAGTAGAAGTTATTAAAATTAGAGATAGCGAAATCGTATACGATACGGTTACCTATACCCATTGGGGCCCCGTTGCTTTTGATGCTCCAGAACATGCACATAATAACCTAGCACTAAGATGGAAAGCCCACGATCCTTCCAACGAAATTTTAACCTTTTACCAACTCAATCAGGCAAAAAATCACCAAGGTTATTTAGCAGCTTTAGAACATTACGAATGTCCTGCTCAAAATTTTGTTTTTGCTCATAAGGATGGCGACATTGCGATTAAGCAGCAAGGAAAGTTTCCTATTAAATGGCAAGAACAAGGAAAATTTGTGCTAGATGGCACACTGGCATCACATGCTTGGCAGGGCTATATTCCTAGCCAACACAATCCGCAAAGTTTAAATCCCGAACGAGGTTTTGTGAGTTCGGCCAACCAAAATCCTACTGATGCTACTTATCCTTATTACTACAATGGTGCTACTTTTGAAACGTACCGCAACCGCCGCCTAAATCAACAATTAACGGCCAAGCAAAGTATTACGGTAAAAGATATGCAGCAATTGCAAACCGATAATTATAGTCTGCAAGCCGCCGAAAGTACGCCTACCTTACTGAGCTATTTGGAGGAGGAGGAGATGAACGAGCACGAACAGGAAGCCTATAATTTGCTTAAAAATTGGAACTTTATGTACGATGCTGCTATACGTGCGCCCTCGGTGTATGATGCATTTTGGAATAAGGTAAAAACCAACCTTTGGGATGAAATACAAACCGAAGAAATGCCGCTGGTTTATCCTAGTCATTATACGACAATACAATTGCTCATTAGTCAGCCCAACCACCCTTTAATGGATATGAAAGGAACGGAAGAAAAGGAAACGGCAAGAGCAATTGTGCGTTTGTCTTTTAAACAAGCTATTGCTGATTTAGAGGCAAAGTTGGCCAATACTACCAAAGGACAAACTTGGTCGGTTTACAGAGGTTCTAATATTCAACATATAGCACGAATTGCGCCTTTTAGTATACAAAATGTACGGGTAGGTGGCAATAAAGGCATCTTAAATGCAATGAATGGTGTTAGTGGTCCTTCGTGGCGAATGATTGTTACGCCTGGGGCAGAAGCGGGTGCATTAGGGGTTTATCCAGGTGGGCAATCGGGTAATCCAGGCAGTCATTATTATACTAATTTTATGGATAAATGGATAGCTGGCGAATATTATCGTTTGCTGTTTATGAAGGATGCAAAGGATGGTGGTGAACAGGTGTTGTTTACGCAAACTTTTGAATAATTGGGAATAAGCCGGGAGGCT
>JAHDBT010000183.1 GCA_020630215.1 Bacteroidota bacterium | reverse complement strand
CAAAAGATCAAGTAGAAATGACGGATTTATTTTTTATGCGTTACTTAGTAGGAAAATTAATGATGTACTTCTCTGCTATTAAGTCTTGTTCTTTTACTACTAAAATATCGCCTACCTTGAAGGTGTTATTTTTGCAAGCTTCTTTATATACTACAAAATTATGGGGGTATGCTTTCTTAAATTGCAAAGCAATGCCCTTACCCATTACCCCTACCGTGTTTACTGCGTTTACCAATGCTTGGGTATTGGCGGTGAATAAATTGCCTTGTGTATATTTAATCATAATTTGAATATAGAATACGTTAAATCATCCCAACAAAAGTACAACTATTTCCCCACTATTTCAACAGCCATTTGCTCCTTCTGTCATAATTAACTTCGTTGTGTAAAATGGGGTGAACGGACTAAAGTCCATTCTACATTTACTCCCCATACCGCACCTCATCCACCGCTATCCTACTCACATTCTTCTTATACGCATTAAAATCAACCACCGTTACATTCCCATCAAAATTGGCATCACTATCGAGGTACTCATTTAAAGTAGAAAGGTAATTTACGTAGAGGTTAAAATCTTCTACAGTAATTACGCCATTGCTATCAAAATCGCCAGCTAGGAGAGCGTGGGCGTAGTTGGCACTGAGTCCTAGGTTTGTTACTTGGGTGTTGCCGCCTTTTATATTGTTTGCCTCCGTAAAATCGAAGGGGGAAATGCTAGGGTAGAGGACGGGGGACTGGCTCATAATGGGTAAATGATTGCGGCTTTTGATGGAGATGTAATAGGCTTGTCCGCTTGGTAAATTGTTAAAATGGATGCCGTTTAGGGCTTCGGCTACATCGTATACTTGCCCGTCGTTTAGTAGGAGTACGGCTTTGGTGGCTAGGACTTCAAAACTGTTGTTGGCATTGCGGGCTTCTACTAAAATCCAATCGGCAATATTGGTGGGGAGGGCGGTTGTGGCTAGGTTGGCGTAGCTTTCGGTGCCTTCGTAAAACCACGGGCTTCGGTTAAAGGGCTGGTCGCTGGGGAGCAGGTCTTCGCTGTATAAAAAGGTGTTCATGGCTTGTGCCGATTCGTTGTAATTGCCTTGTAAATAGGCTTTTATTAACAATTGAGATGTGGAATTACTAGGGGCAATTTCAATTACGGTAGGGGCTGCGGAAAGGGTTAAATCCATAATGCCATCGCTGTAGTTGGGTGTTGCAGTAGGCGTTCCTTCGGGGCTTAATCCATCTATAATATAAGCATCGCCTGGGAGGTAGTTGGTAGCTAAAGATACATTGGTGGTTTCGTCGTCGTTGCCATTTATTGGTCGCCATGCAATGAGGTGGCTAGGGCCATTTTCGGTTCCTAATACATAAATATAGGCTGCTTCGTCTTCTTGTAGTACGCTTAAAAAGCGAGTTTCTCCTAGGTTGTTTACTAGGGTTTCAAAGGCTTTAAAGGAGCGTTTTTTGGCAAAGCCTGTTAGCTCCGAACCTGTTAATCCACAACGGGCATATAGGGAGGAAGGGAGGTCGCCTTCTACATTGGCGTAGAAATACCAACTAGCACGGTCAACGCCTAAACGGGCTAAAATCATGGCTCCTCTAATGGCGTATAGGGCTTGTTCTTGTTCGGTAACGCATTCGCCGTGGGTGCAATCTTCGCCTAGGCCGTCGCTGTCCCAGCCCCATTCGCTCATGTATAATTTTTTGCCAGGCATATTGGCATCTCTAAATCGCAAATCGCTTAAAACACCTCTAAAGGTAGACTCTGGATGTTCGGGGTGAACGGCTATGCGGAGACCATCGTCTCGGTACTTGTAGCTGTAATGGTGGGAGTTAATACCGTCTAAATTTTGGGCGGCGGCTTCGGAGATACGTGCGCCCATATAATTGCCTTCTTCTGGCTCCTCTACATAATCGGCATAGGCTTGTAAGGCGCATGGAAATACTTGTAGGGCAGGGTCGGCATCTTTTGCGCCTTGTGCCATGCCCTCTAAAACAGATTGGTAAAAATCGGCAGGGTATTTCCACGGTTCGTTGCCTACTTCCATTGTTTCAATAAATCCGTTGCCATTGGTAGGTCCAAAATAATTGGCAAAGGCATAGCCATAATTATAGGCAGATAGGTAGGGGTTGCTCCAGGCGGAAACAGGTTGTTGGTACTTGGTAAATTGGATGCTGGCTTGCACTTTTAAATCGGCAGCAACCCAGCCTTCGTATTCTAAATTCCAGTTCAGCCACCATTGTCCTTCGGTGCCGCCGCCATTGCCCATTGTTTCATAATCGGGAACAATGTCGGGGTCGCTTACATCCCAAATCATGTTGTGGTAGTTGCGGGCATGGGTGCTAATATCGTTGTATAAATCTGCGCCTTCGCCTTCGGGCATTTGGGTGGCATAAATATTTTGCCCCCAGCCCCAGATGCCATTAATGCCGAGCAAATTATTAAAGTTTTTAGGGTTAGGCTCGGCAGGTGGCATCGGGCCATAGGGACCGTTTTTGTCGTAAATTTCTACTTCCCAAATTGCTCCTTTTTTCCAGTTTTCGCCTGTTAAAAGGTGTTCTACTTTTACATAGCGGGCGGTAATGGGCGGTTGTACAAGGGTGGTAATTTTAAACAAAGCACTAGGGTCTAGTGTGCCTACTTGTGTCCAAGTTGTTAAGTCGTTGCTTAACCACAAGCGAGTGGTACTTACATCATCTCCTACTATCCAATGACGGGTGGTTATCCAGCCTACTTCTTTAGGGCTGCCCAAATCTATAATGGCATATTCCGAAGGGGCTTTGGCGAGGGCGGCGAGTTCAAATACGCTAAATTCGGCATCGCTTTCTAGGCGGAGGCTGCTTAAATTGGTGGCGGTAGTAGTAAAGCGTTTAAGGGAAAAATTATCGCTGGTATTGTAGGTAGCCAACCATATTTCGGAATCATCGGATAGTACCCCGTAAACGTTCATTGGAGCGTTAACGGATGCCTTAACACTTAGAGTAAATAAGCCAGTAGGTTCGTTAAAGTTAATGGCTACAAAGGCCTTGGTTCCATCTACATTGTAGGTGTCTTTAGAGTTTAGGTCGGTATCAGTAATAAGGGTGCAATCAGTATTGCTGCTGCTTGTGCAGGTGTAGGCAGAGGCAGCTAATAAAATGTTTAAATCGAGGCGGTTAACATAGCCTGTAGGCAATGGAGCTTCCGATTGCCAAAAGGTTTGTTCGTTGCCATCAATAATGAGGTGTTTTTCTTCATCTCCTGATGAGGTGAATACAATGCTGCTTTGTGTGTGTGGCGTAATAAGCCCTGCATCGGGATTCCATTGTGCCGATAGTGGCAGGGCACTAAGGATACAACAGCAGTATAATAAGTTGCCATAAAAGCAATTTAGGGTGTTAGAGGTATGCATTTGTTTTTGTTGACTGGTGGTGAATTAGTGATTTTTACTAGGCTATTACTTAGGAAATAGCTTGTTGGTTAAACAATTGGTGTGCTAACTTTCTACTACTAGAAAGCAGTACAAATGATGGGTAAGTGTAAAAGAATGGGCTAGAGTAGGAGGTGTATGTTGGGTGCTAATTAGTTGTAAGGAAAATGGAATTGATAGTAAAAAGATAAGCCTTTTGAATATGGTTAAACAATACGGGTGGGTTTAGTCACTCGTGATAGTATTGAAAACAAACGCATCACTTTTTCATACGAGGTTATTTTTGAAAAAGTTGTGCTTTTTGTTAATTTTTTTCTGAGAAAATAACAAAGCACACACAAATGCAAAATACTTGTTTGTGCAAGTTTGTTATGGCTTAACAAAGGCTTATTTTTTAGCTAGTTCTATTAGTACGGGCGTAGTACTTATATTCATATTCCAAGTGTTTTTTTTATAGCTTGGTAGTGCTTGTGTTTTGCCTGCTATGCTACTAGCATCGAGTAGTTTTGCGCTGCTAGGTTGGTAGGGGAGTTTAAAGGAGATGTTTTTGCTAGTACTCTCCTCAACTGCTTGTGCTTGCCAAGCAATAAGATGTGTTGGCTTATTGGATTTTAAGTTGTTGGTAAATAAGTAGATATAAGCATTTTCGTCTTCTTGTACTACTTCTAAAAAGTGCAAATCTCCTAGGGTTGTTGCTAGGCATTGCATGGCGGTAAAGGCTTGTTTTTTTTCAAAATTTGTTTCTAGCGAGCCTAGCACCCCCGAACGGCGATATAAGGAAGAACCGCCTGGTAAATTGGCGTAAAAAAACCAATGCATTTTATCAACTCCTAAACGGGCGTACAGCAGTACATTCCTAATGGCATAAATGGCTTGTGCGTATTCGCTTACACATTCGCCATGTGTGCATGGTTCGTTGGCTCCTTCGCTGTCCCATCCCCATTCGGTAACAAAAATTTTTTTGTTGGGCATATTGGCATTTCTAAATCTAATATCGTTTAAAACGCCCCACATTTCAGAGCGAGGATGTTCGGGGTGAACAGCAATTCGTTGACCTAAACTATCGGTACAATAACTGTAATGATGTACATTTAAGCCTGCTAGTAAAGGGGCGGTTTCGGCATTTATTCTTGCACCTAAATAATTTCCTTCGCCCGTTTCTTGTTTTTCTGCTTCGGGATAGGTTGCTTGTAAAGCACAAGACCAGACTTGCATATTGGGGTCGGCAGCTTTTACGCCTTTACTCATGCCTGCTAGTACTTGCAAATAAAAACCAGCAGGATACTTCCACGGTTCGTTGCCTACTTCTAAAGCATTTACCAATCCATTGCCTTTGGCAGTACCAAAATGTTCGGCAAAGGCATATCCATAATTATAAGCGGCTTTATAAGGATTGTCCCATACGGTTACGGGCAGTCGTTTGGCTTCAAATTGTATGCTTGCTTGTGTTTGTAAACCTGCTTGTTGCCATACGCCATATTCCTTATCCCAGTTGGCCCACGCATTGCCTGTTGTACTAATGCCTTGGGCAATGTTTTTATAGTTGGGTATCGAATCAGGGTCGGGCGTGTCCCACCACATATTGTGGTAGTTGCGAACATCCGATGTCCATTCCTTAAACAATGTCGGCCCTTGTCCAACTGCTAGTTCATCCGAAGATTTATCATGTCCCCAACCCCAAATGGTATTAATACCTAACATTTGTGCAATACTGTTTTTATTTGCTTGCACAGGCGGCAAGGGTCCAAAAGGTCCATGTCTATCGTATACATCTATTTCGTATAGGCTGGCTTTTGCCCAATCTTTTACTTTTAGGGTATACACCAATTTAAGATACCGTGCTTGTTGAGGCGGTTTTATTTGGGTATTAATTTTATGCAGTGCTTGCGGATTTAAGTTGGCAGCCCAAGTCCATTTAATGCTATCGGTGCTAGTAAACAATTGCAGCTTTGTGGCATCAGTAGACCAATGCCGAGTATCAACAAAAGCGATGGATTGGATTTGTTTTAAATCCAGTACCACACTTTGTTGCGGTGCTGCTTTTAGTGCTGCAATTTCAAAAATATCGAAGGCAGTTTTGCTTGTTAGTTTTATTTGCGTAGTAGGGTCTTGGACTGTTTTTGCTGCTTGACGAATCCATTTAAAATTACTTTTGGGAGTATATACGCCTAGCAAATCTAATTGTCCATTCCCTTTTTTTAATTGGATAAATATGGTGTCTTGCGCTTTAGCTTTAATAGAGAGGTAGGCAATGGCGGTTGGTTTGGGCAGGTCAATCGTAAGTAAAGCATTTTTTGCTGTTGGATTTGGACCTGGTTGGACCTGTTCGCTACTACTTAAATCTCCATCATTTGCCAATACTAATGGCTGTTTACTGCTGCTTAAAACGGGCAAACCGTGTAACACATTACTTTGTGGATTTTTTACAAACTCATTGGGCAATGCTGGGGCAGACACCCATCCTGTTTCCCTATTTCCATCTATTATAAAGTTTGCATTTTTACCCGAGGTGGTGCTAATATGGCAACTATCGGTAAACGAAGGAATGACTCCTGCATGAGGATTCCACGTTAATGCATTTTCGGTTTCAACTTCTTTTTTTGCATTGACATCTGCATTAATATTAGTACACTGCCAATAGCAAAAAAGAGTGGCTATCACAAAAAAGAGGCAATAGCGCATCATTTGTTTAGGATTAGTGATGGAAAAATAGATGGTGTTGTTTGCTTAGGGATGGTGCAAAAATAGTTTACAAATTTCCGCAAAGAGATTTTCTAATAGACAAGGCGCAAAATACGAATGTGCGATTTTTGCGCAGCAAAATAAATGCCTTTTTAGGCATTTAAGCTAAATGAGCCGCTTGCGGATAGGAACAATTTTTACGCAGTACAATAAATATCCCTTTGGATATTTAAGCTAAGTGAACCGCTTGCGGATAAATAGCAGCGCTATTACGAGTATTTGTAACGCAGGATATTGGGAAATATCGAAGTGGAAAATGTAAATTTGTTTTTGCATCATTCCTTAGTTGAGGTTAAAGGTATTAAATATTTTAGGAGGAATTACTTGTTTGTGCAAGGGATTTGTTAAAGCTTGGTGAGCGTTTGTGCATGGGTTTGTTGGTTTTATAGTAGGGCGAGCGTTGGTGTATGGAGGGATTTCGTATAGAGTGGTTTGCGGTTAATTTGACAGACCAATTAATTTTTTTTATTTGCAATAGGGGGAAAAGCTTTAAGCGGAGTTATAAGTTTGTAAGTAATCTTAAAAGAGTAAATCAACCATTAAAAAATAGAACATTATGAAAAAAATATTTTTATTTATTGGCTTATGTTTGTTTACGATAGCCAATGTACAAGCGCAAATGTGGTTCACCAATTTGGAAGAAGCGCAAATAACAGCGCAAGCAAATGACCAACCCATCATCCTAGTTTTTCAAGGTTCTGATTGGTGTGCACCTTGCATAAAACTAGATAGAACAATTTGGAGCAGCAGCGAATTTAAGGAGTATGCCGAAGAAAATTTGGTATTGCTACAAGCCGATTTTCCTAGACGCAAAAAGAATAAATTATCGGAAGCGCAAACAGCACATAATGCGATGTTAGCAGAAACCTATAATCGACAAGGAATTTTTCCAATGGTGGCAGTATTAACTCCTGAAGGAGGATTGCTAGGACAAACGGGATACAAAAGAATGTCGCCAGATGATTACATTGAGCATTTAGAGGACATGATTTACGAGGAAGAATAGCGATTGCTCGTAGTGACGCAAATTTTGTGTCACTACGAGTAAAATCAACAAAGGAGTTTTTGGGAATTATATCATGTTGAAGTAATTAGTGTTTCATTTAACTATACAAAATCTATCCAATGAAAAATACAGGCATTTTATTATTGTTCTTCTTGCTTACTACGCATTTCGATTGTTTTTCGCAGCAAATTTATAAGGAAACCTTGCAATTAATGGGTTGTGAATTTGATATTACGGTAACCGCAGCCAATCAAACAAAAGCGAGTGCGTACATAGATTTGGCAACAACAGAAATTACTAGAATTGAACAACTTATTTCTTCTTGGGATGCGAATTCTCAGACTAGTTTAATTAATAAAAATGCGGGCAAAGAGGCGGTGAAGGTGGATAAGGAATTGTTTGATTTAATTGAGCGAGCTGTTTACATTTCTAAATTAACCGATGGTGCATTTGACATTACCTACGCCTCGATGGATAGAATATGGAAATTTGATGGCAGCATGGAAACAATGCCAAGCGAAGCAGCTATTCAACAATCGGTGACTAAAGTGGGCTACAAAAATGTTATTTTAAACAAAGATAGTAGCACTGTTTTTCTACGTGAGCAAGGTATGAAAATAGGTTTTGGAGCTATTGGAAAAGGTTATGCTGCTGATAAAGCCAAAGCCTTATTAATAAGCAAGGGTGTTACGGGAGGCATCATCAACGCATCGGGCGATATGAATACTTGGGGCAAACAACCTAATGGAAACGATTGGCAAGTAGCGATTACCAACCCAATGGATAAAACAAAATCGTTTGGCTTATTGCCGATTAAAAATGGGGCGGTTGTTACGTCGGGCAACTACGAAAAATATGTGCTGTTTAACGGACAACGCTATGCCCACATTATCGATCCTAGAACGGGTTATCCGAGTACGGGCATTTTAAGTGCCACCGTTTTTGCCCCCAAAGCCGAACTTGCCGATGCTTTAGCTACAGGCGTGTTTGTACTAGGCATTGAAACGGGCTTGGATAGAATTAACCAAATTCCCAATATCGAATGTATCATTATTGACGATAAAGGAGGCATTCATAAATCGGATAATATTCAAATAGCAAACTAGTAGAGCGTAGTGGGTATTTGGTAGCGGGTATTTTTATGGATACACTTCGCTTCGCTGGTGTAATAAACTGGTCTTAATAATCAATAAAATAGCGTAATGAAAAAAATATTGTTAGTTGCCTTACTAGTAGGTTGTTGTACATCGTGCTTGGTAGTAAAGGAATACGAGAAAGTAAATTTAAACGATCCTGATATGTTTTTGGGAGATAAAAAGTGTGATAAAAATTTGTCTACTGCTCATTCTTATCGAGAAGCTGCCTCTGGCGGTAACGGAGGGAAAACGGGTGGTGGATGTGGGTGTAATTAGGTAGTTGGTATTGGGTATTGGGACGGTTTTTCTTCCCCAAGGATATGCCAAAAAATGGACAACAAAACAGTTTAAAACTAAAGAAACAAATGCGGTACTTATTTTTATTATTAATGCTTGGCATCACTTCGTCGTTATTAGCACAAGACAGCACGAACGTTTACAAAAAACGCGTGCTAGATGTGGTGGAAGTAGATTTTTTAAGCAGCTTTTATATGCAAGATGGCGAAAATGCGGCGGTAACAGGAGGCATTGGTACTGAATCTTTGCAGGATGTTACGGGGGGGATTGTAATTGCGATTCCTTTGGGGGCAAATGGGGTGTTGAGCATTGATGGCGGGGTGTCGGCTTATACTTCGGCATCGTCGAGTAATGTTAATCCTTTTGATGGGGATCAGCCTGCCGATGCGTTTGTGGCTTCCTCTGGCGAATCGAAAAGTGATGTTTGGAATAGTGGCAGTATAAGTTATAGTCATAGTTCTAAGGACCGCAACGAAGTGTGGAGCCTGAACGCTGCTATTGCTTCCGAATACGATTATCAATCCTATGGTGTGGGTGGCAGTTTTAGCAAACTATTCAACCAAAAAAATACCGAAGTAAGTATAAAAGCCAATGCCTTTTTCGATTCGTGGAAGTTTTACTATCCTAGAGAGTTTAGAAAAAAGTTTAAATTGAGTAGCTACGACATTACTGGCAACCCGAACTACACCAACCGTTTTAACGAATTAAGTGGCCAACAACGCAATTCGTATAATGTAGGTTTAGGCTTTTCGCAAATACTTTCTCGCAATATACAGGCTTCTTTAGCTGCCGATTTTGTGTTGCAACAAGGCTTATTATCTACTCCTTTTCAACGGGTATACTTTGGAGATGTGGAAGACACTTTCGCCGAAAATTTTCATTTAGCAGATGATATAGAACAGTTGCCAAACACAAGGTTTAAAACAGCTATTGGTGGTCGTTTGCATATTTACTTAAACGAGTTTTTAAGCATCCGTTCCTTTTACCGCTACTATACCGACGATTGGGGCATACAATCGAATACGGCTAGTATTGAAATTCCTATTAAATTGTTTTTAGGTCGTATTACCTTGTATCCTTCCTATCGTTTTTACAATCAATCGGCAGCCAATTATTTTAAGCCTTACAACGAGCATCTATCTAGCGATACGTACTACACCTCCGATTATGATTTGAGTGCTTACCAAGCCAATCAGTTTGGTTTTGGCATTAGTTATACGGATGTGTTGAGCCAGCATAGTATTTGGCGCATAGGATTTAAAAGTGTAGATTTGAAATTCTATCGTTATGATAGAAACAGCACTTTGTACTACAATATGGCAACAATAGGCGTTAAGTTTGTGATAGAATAAATTGGTTTATTCTCCGTCCCTAACCCTGCTTTTCTACAGCGGTAATAAACCAAAAAAAGCCGAGAGCCATTAAAATAAAAATGCCTAAAAAGCCTTGTGCGGTTTCGGGGGTGTTGTTGTTAAGAATAGCACCTACCGTACCAATGGCTAACATGCAAAAGGTGTAAGTGCCTGCTTTTATGCGGTGACTAGGATGTTCGAGGGAGAGGGTGAAAATTAGGGGGAGTAATAAACCAAAAGTTAACCAAGCCGCTAAATAGAGGCTGCCGCCTTGCATACTCCATCCTAATGTAATGACCAAAATAACCGTAGAAAAAACCGATAAGCCAATATTGGATGTCTGAATTTGCTCGTCGGATAAAGCATAGCGACCATACTCATTAAAACGAAGCAAGGTATTAAAAATAGCATCGGAAAACCAGAAAAAGAAAAAGTAAAAGATGACGATAATGGCCAGCATAACCTTCCAAAAAATAAAACTCAATCCTAGCACCACTATCCATACAAACGGGCTCCACCCGTCTCTTGCTCCATTGTAAATGGCTAAATATACTCGGTAAACAGCATTTTCTCTTTTTAATGCTTCTACTAGTCCTTCCCTAGCAAAATCTAATTCTGGGTCAATTTGTAAAGCGGTTTTAAAAGAGGCGAGGGCTTCCTGATTTTGTTCGGTGTCGAGCAATGCCCAGCCTTTGTTAGCGTGTGTGTAGGCATTATTCGGATCTCTATTTAAGGACTCATCGAAAAACTCCACGCCTTCTTGTTTCTGGTTGAGGGCTACTAGGCACCTGGCACGGAGGTTAATGGCATTTACACTCTCTGCATTAATCATTAAAAGATGGTTCACTATTTTTAACGATTCCTCGTAGCGTTCTTGCTGAAACCGAATAGCAGCTAGGGCATACAAATAATCCTCATCATTGGGTTCTATCTCTAAGGCTTGTCCAATATGGTCGAGGGCTTTTACCAACTTATTTTGTTCCCAAAACACTTTGCCTACTGTATAATGGCAGTAAGCACTATACGGACTTAATCCCAAGCCGTGCTGCGCTGCTTCTAGGGCTTCGTCGGTTTGGTCTTGCATCATTAAGCAGATGGCTAAGAGGGCAAATAAATCGCCATTGTTCGAGTTGGTGGCAATAACTTTACGCACCTCCTGTTCTGCTAAAGGATAGCGTTTTTGATTGATGAGTAAAAATATTCTATCAAATTGGGCATTCATATTGTTGTTGTTTAGATCGCTTCGCTGTCGGTTTTTATGCTGCCGATTTTTTAGTGCTTAGTGAAATGAAAAAAATAAACTCCACACAAAGTGTGCGATTGTTTTTTTCAAGGCAAGGCGCAAAACGCAGCAATAGCGAGCTATTGCGAGTATTTGCAACGCCGCATTGGAAAAAAGAATAATCAAAGTGGTGGAGTTTATTTTTTCTCATTCACTTAGGGTTAATGGGTTGTTAAAAAAAAACTTGGCGAAGCAAAGAGATGCTAAAAGTAAGCATTTACTAGTAGTCAACAAAAAGGAAAGGTAAAGAAGTTTAAAATAGGGGAGTAGAACGAACTACATCGTAGGTATTTCGAGTACCCAATCGTCAGCCTATAAAACTAACTGCTGACAAGGAGCGCAGCGAATGTTCTGACTACTGACCACTACAAAAATCGTCAGCCTATAAAAACTGACTGCTGACAATGAGCGCAGCGAATGTTCTGACCACTGACCACTACAAAAATCGTTAGCCTATAAAAACTGACTGCTGACAATGAGCGCAGCGAATGTTCTGACCACTGACCACTAAAAAACCTAGGTTAAGGGAGCATTGCCTCTCAATTGTCGTTGTTCGGTTTGGTTAAGTTGTAAGTCGTAAGCAGCTTTTGAAACTTTGGGGCGGCTGAGGAGGTAAGCCATAAATACGGCTAAAAACATATAGGCGTAGTATTGGTCGCCAGCTAGTAAAAGTCCTAGTAAACATATCATGCCAGCACCTTCTAATAAAGCAATTTTTACAATAAGTGCCATGCGGTACACCAACATTTTTTGTAGCAGCGATACGTCTTTACCTCGAACTCTTTTTATTAAAACGCTGTAGATAAACGGCGCACCTAAAATGATTAAAATGGTCCAAGCAGGTACGGCATATTGCATTATTTGGTGCATGGCTTCGTTGTGTTCTCGTAAATAAAAAGCAACACAAAAAAACATCAATTGGCCTGCCAACATTGCATAAAAAATAATGTTGAGCGACGCAAATATTTGTTGCGGACTGTTTGGTTCTGGGGCGGCAGGTTTCATGACTAGGAGTTTTGAATTTTGAATCTTGATTTTTCCTGCTGACGTTAGGAGGGTTTCATTTAAGATCGAAGATTTAAAATTGAGTATTTAAAATTTTTTTTCCTGCTGGTGCTAGGAGGAATTTTGAATCTTGATTTTTGAATTTTTTCCTGCAGACGATTTTTTTTTACATCAGCATAACATCTCAATATCTTGACCATCCAAATTCAGACAATTACATCAGCATGAATCCAAAAAAAAACAACATCAGCCTATCCAAATTCAGACAATTACATCAGCATGAATCCAAAAAATCCACACATCCAGCCCATC
>JAHDBT010000182.1 GCA_020630215.1 Bacteroidota bacterium | reverse complement strand
CCTATATTTGCATTTATGACTACCATCCTAGATATTAACAAGCCTAACAGCCCTAAAAACTATTATGCCCAAAAATCATTTATGCAATTACTTTTTACATTTGCTTGTTTTTGCATTTTTGTTGCTACTGTTATACTCCAATCTTATTTAACTTATGCAAGGTATAACGCCTTTATTTTTGATGCAGTTATAGCCCTTGCGCTTGTCTTTTTAGCTATTTTTAGTAGTATTGGATTGTATAATATTGCTAAAAGTATTCGTAATAGGGAACCTAATTGTTTTAAAAAATATGTTGCACTTCTTGGCAATTCGTTTTTTGTTGTTTTCATTTTGCTACTACTTCTGTTAGTAACAATGGAGATTTTCAATTAGTGCTTTTAAACTACACTCCCCCTACCCTTCGCTTTTTGTGAGTAGGAATAAAAATTTTAGAACAATAATTACTTCTTATTACAAAGTAATTTGCAAAATTGAACATTCTAAGACTTACTATTTTTTTTAAAAATAGTAAGTCTCTCTCAGAAACTCCCTTAAGTGAAATGAAAAAAATAAACTCCACCAAAGTGTGCAATTGTTTTTTTCAAGGGAAGGCGCAAAGCGCAGTAATAGCGAGCTATTACGAGCATTTGCAACGCAGCATTGGAAAAAAAAATAAGCAAAGTGGTGGAGTTTATTTTTTCTCATTCACTAAGTACTATTCTTCTACATAAAAATCTGCTAAAGCACCAAAGTAATTATGCGTCCATCCCTGGGCCATTTCTTCATGTAATTCATCAGGAATGTTGGTGTGGCGCAGTTCTATGGAGGTGCCTTTTTTGTGGGGATGTAATATAATGGTAACAATAGATTTTGGTTCTTGCTCACCAAAATACCATTCTTGTACTATTTTTTTGTTTTCTTCAAACTCTATATTTCGTCCTACAATGCTGCCATCCCATAAAGAAAATTCACTATTGGGTTCGGTTGACATTTCGGCTTTGTCGCCTGTCCATAATTGTATGGTTAGGGGTTTAGTGAGTGCTAGATAAACCATTTCGGGTTTGGCTGGGATGGTGTAGTATTTTTTGAAATCTTTCATTGGTTTTGTTTTTGGTTAACGGTTTTGACATGTTTATCTTAGCTCTAAAAGTAGTTGGCATCTCACATCAAGCCAGCCGCTTAGGTCCCTTACGCTCCAGGAGGTTAGATCAGGCAGTAGGGTCAAAGTTTTGGGTTGTTTATTCCAATCTAACAGCAAAACAATCACCAGCATATCACTGACTCCTGGCTACTGAAAACTGGCCACTCCCTACAACAAAGGTACTACGATTTTTTCTTAATTCCGCCAATAAGTAATATCAAAGTACTTACTAAAATAATCGGGACAATGGCATCAAAACCCATTAGCCAAGTTGTGGGAATATTTCCTAGAAAAATGCCTAGTAATAACAACTCCCCTACTACAATAGATAATGCACAAGCCCAAGGCCGCACATATTCTCGAAAATGAAGGATAGCGATAGATGCTGGAAATAAAACGGCTAATCCTGTGAATGCATTTTTGGCAATATCGTAAATGGTGGCAGGTGGTTGATAAGCAATTGCGAGTGCTACAATAGCTAATAGCACAACCAATACCCGTCCTATAATGACTTGCTTTTTAAAATTGGTTTCGGGGTTTATAAAGCTGAGGTAAAAATCTCTGGTAAGGATGGTGCTAATGGCTAATAGCTGCGAATCTAACGTTGACATAAAAGCGGCTAATGCGCCTGTCATGATAACAGCAGCAAGCCATGCTGGGGCGTGTAGGTTCATCATCATGGGTAAAATATCATCAGCGGCTTTTCCTTCTAAACCTGGGAAACTTAAATGTCCTAGTACGCCAATCATAACGGGGCAAATAAATAAGACCAATGGCACTAGGGCATATAAAATGGTGGAAGTTTTAAAGGAAGGTAAATCTTTAGCTACATAAAAACGCATAAACATTTGTGGAAACATTGGCACACATAAAATCCAAAGGCTCATTAGGCTGAACCATTTTTGTGGGGTAAAATAATTGCCTCCTCCTCCTCTACTAAACAATTCGGGTTTTAAGGCAAATGCTTGTTGGTTAGCGGTTGTAATTCCTCCTAGCGCATTGCCTATTACCATTACCGCCAAAAACATCAATACAAACATTAAAATACCTTGTATCATATCGGTAATTGCTACGGTTCGCATACCGCCAATAAATACGTAAATTACCGTAAAAATGGTGAGTACAACGGCTCCTGTAAAACGACTAACGGCTCCATCGGTTAAACTCTCTACTATAATGCCGCCGCCTATAGGTTGTATGGCCATATAGGGCAAGGAAAAGAAAACCATCACGATTAAAAATAACAGTTTAACGGTTTTACTGCCTGTTAAGTCGCCCATTAATTCGGCAGGGGTAACGTAGCCGTTTTGTTTGCCGAGCTTCCAAACTTGGTAGCCAACGAGGTAAAAGGATAAGGCGGCAAAAGCGGTTCCAAATCCCATCATGGCATAGTAGGCATAACCAATGCGGTAGCCTGCGCCTGCAAATCCTAAAAAGAAAAATGCGCTAAAGTTGGTAGCGATAAAGGTGAAAAACATGACCAATGCCCCAAGTCCACGGTTCGCTAAAAAATAATCTTCAGGGGTTTGTGTTTCGCTTTGCTTGTAACCAATAAAACCACTGGCAAGCATTAGTAAAAGATAAGCGAGGATGATAAGGTATATAATCATTTTTTATTGGGTTGTTGGTTGCTTTTATTTGGTCACTCTTATGAAGTTTGTTTTTGGGGTAGCGACCTTCCTCTTTTTTTAATTCCCTCCTCTCCTTCCCTTCTAGCCTTTCACAATTGTGGAGGTATTATTTAAAATTTATTGTTTAAAATTTAACTTTTTATTACAAAGCAATTTCAAACAAAAACCTATTCTTTCCTCCAATAAAATTTTGCGAAAATGGCAATGAGTAGTACGAAGACTATTTGTAAAAAAACGAAATAATATATCCACGAGGGAAATCCACCTGCGCTAAGTTTGATGGGTTTGTTCCAAGACCAGAAATCTAAGGAAAAAAAAAATAATGCGCCGAACAAGATGCACCAAAAAATGCTGTTTTGTAACAGGGTTTTCATAGTATTTTATTGATGGTATTGATAAATGAGATGCTCTTTTTTCCAAGAACAAACACAAGCGTATACAAACTACAAACTTATTAAGTAGCGTGAACTAGAGATTAAAAACGAAGCAAATAGTTCACCGGTTACTGAGCGTAGTCGAATGTGTGAGGTGAACGGGCTTAAAGGTAACGAAAAAGAGTGTTTCCATGCATCCTTTCTAACATTTCGACTACGCTCAATGACCGAAAGGGGTTGCTGCTAGTGATAGACTGTTGATTATGAGCATTTTATGTTGCATCTAATCTCTAGTTCACGTTAAGTAAAAACGAAATTTTGAGAAACAGAAAAATCAATTTTGTATTACAAATAATATTGCATTTTTGAAAAATCTATTAAAAAACCCCGATAAATAATTATCGGGGTTTTCGTCTTAAATCATACTACTAAACGCATAAATAAAATGTTAATTTATTTTTTACCAGCCGTTGCTTTTGCTTTTTTCTTCGCACGAACTCTGGCAATGGCTTCTGTTTTTTCTTTTTCTAATAGTTTAGGATCTGGAAATTCGGGGTAATCTCTAGCAAATCTTATTACGCTGTCTTCGCCGTTTTGGTCTTTGTACATGCCATAAAAGCGCATCCACATACTTGGGGTTTCGGCATTATTGGGAAAGTTTTCGACAAAGTAACTGTGTTGCGATAGGATGCTGTCTTTTACAATTGCCCGTTGCATTCCGTCTTGCGCTTCTAGCATTTTATCACTCATTTGGAAGAGGTTGATAAAATCGTGGTAAGACTCAAAGGTTCTTTTACTATTGGCTATCCGCCATTCTTCTTCTTCCGATTTTGCATGTTGGGCATTTAATTGTTTATCTAGCATTTCCCCATGCGGAAAATCTTCGTAGGTATACTTAAATAGTTTCATTTTGTCCTTGCCATTTTCCTGTAGAAACTTTTTATAAAAAGTCATCCACATATCGCTAGAAGCTTCGTGTTTAGGATGTGCCATTAAAAAGACTTCGTAATCGTTGAGAGACCCTCCTTTGCCAATAATCGCAGCCATACTATCGGCAGCAATTTTTGCGTATGGGCTATCGGGATTGGCATCGGCAAAACCTTTGTACGCATTGAGGGTATTGTACTTACGGGCTTGGTGAAACAAATCTTTCAAGGAGTCACGCACATACACATTGTATTTAAATTTTTCGGCAAATGCATCGTAGCCCGACCAGGACTTATCTCGAATATAATGCTCGAAATGTTTCCTTTGTGCTTTCTTAAAAATGCCAGGCGTGTATTTACTTAAACTTTTACGATAGGTAACCACAAAATCTTCGTACGCTTGTGTGGTATTAATTTCTTTGGCTTCTTTAAAGGCCAATGCGTTTCGAGCTTTCGACATTTTAGATTCTAGTACTCTATCGGCACCTTCGTAGTAACTTAAAAAATGATTGTAGGCAGCAACCGAGCCTGCTTCGTCGGCTTGCGCGCCTGCTGATTTGGCTACATCACGAGTTAGTTTTTTCATGTAGCGCACGCCCTCATCTATTTTTTCGAGCTTTTTGCGGTTGTCTGCTTTCAGCTTCTTTTTATCGGCGGCGGCGGCGGTTAAGTAGTGATATGCCGAGTCGAGGTTGTGATTGCTGAATGCTTCATCGGCATATATTTTACCAATATTGTATTTTGCAGCAATTTTTGCAATATCCGTATTTAAATCTTTTTGAAACTCACTAAAAGCACCATCGAGGTTGCTACTTTTTAAAAGTTTTAATCCATTTTTAGTTTGTGCTTGGCTTTCTTGAAGAATCAACAACAAACTCATAATACTTAATAAGGCAATAAAAGAACGCAAGGTGGAGTAGATTAACTTCATAACGATTATTTTTATTAAACAATTAAGAGCATTTCAATGTTGGTTCAATTTCGGTATAATTGAGTGCGAATTTTGCTTAATGTACTAGCGGAGGATGCCTATACTTTTAGCGAATAGTAATTGCTGTTTACGAGTAGTAATTACCTTTAAGCTTTAATTCTACCCTTAAATTAATAAAAAACTTGCTAAAAAGGGAGTCTATCCGCTATTTTAGTATTTCTCTGACAAAAATATGATACTTTAAGTTTGAAAATGTTCCGTTTTTGTGAAATAGGATAATATTTTTGGTAAGCCCTAAGTGGTTTGTCAAGTTAATAGTGTCGAGTTGTTTTTGAGTGAGTTTTGTTTCCTAGTAAGGCGCAAAACGCAGGCGTAGCCTAAGCTACGACGAGTATTTGCAACGCCGCTAGGGAGCAAAAGTCGCCAAAACAACCGACATGATTAACTTGACAGACCACTAAGTAATAAGTCAACCAATTTATGATAAGTTCCGCATCATGTTTTATCGGGTGTCAGCTTATCATAATTAACTTGACTTACCTTAGTAGCTAACACATTCCATACTACATCATTATTAGGTATTGGAGCTTCTATTATTAATGGTTCTTTTTTTACAGGATGTATCAATTCTATTTTTCGAGCATGTAGATGAATGGATGCATCTTTATTACTTCTAGGAAAGCCATATTTAAGGTCTCCTTTAATGGCACAACCAATGCTTGCTAATTGCACCCTAATTTGGTGATGCCGTCCTGTTAAAGGTTTTACTTCTAGGAGGTGATATCTATCGGAGGAGGCTAACCATTGGTAATTTAATTCGGAGCGTTTGGTATTTTTTTGTGCTTGTGTGTAGGCACGAGATTTATTTTTTTGTTGATTTTTAATGAGGTAATGGACTAAATTAGCGGTTAACTGTTTAGGTTTGTTTTTTACTACTGCCCAGTAGGTTTTTTGAATTTCTTTTTCTTTAAACATATTATTTAAGCGGGTAAGAGCCTTTCCTGTTTTTGCAAAAACCAATACCCCCGAAACAGGTCTATCAATACGATGCGTAACTCCCATAAACACATTACCGGGCTTATTGTATTTTTCTTTTAGAAATAGTTTTAGGTGCTCACTCAATGGCAAATCTCCTGTTCTATCTCCTTGCACAAGCATACCTGCTGGCTTGTTAATTACCAACAAATGATTGTCTTCGTATAATATTTCTGGAATGTATTTTTTCATTTTTTTTTAACGTGCCCCAATGATACTGTTTTTTCCTAAGAATTACAATTTTAATACTTGAATGACTCAATGCTTGGATAAGAAGCCATAAAACAATTCAACAGTAAAACCATTTAGCTGTTTAGCCATTAGCCATAAAAAAAGGGCAGCAAACCTAAGCTTGCTACCCTTTAGTAATTTCATTACCTCAATGGTTTTAAATTATTTGTTAACTATTATTTAGTAACAATTAATTTATGGTTTTGCACCTGTCCATCAGAGGTTGTTAAGGTAACTACATAAACGCCAGACGGTACTTTAGCAGCATCGAATGGAATGGTGTAAGTTTGGTCTGCTTGTGCAACATCGTTGTACAATTGCGTTACTTGCTTACCATCTAAACTAAACACGCTTACATTTACGGTACCTGTTGTATTAATAGCAAACTCAACAGTTGTAACACCACCAGTTGGGTTTGGATAAGCATTAAAGGCATCAACACCAATTTCTGCTTTTCCTCTACCACGGCGTACTGGAGGAACCCAATACCAACCAATAGTTGTTTCTGCTCCACAAGTTACGGTTACGGTATACCAACCAGAAGGCAATCCACTAATATTTGGACCCGTAGCTGCTGCTGCGCCTGTCCAAGCAACTGGACCTGCCCATTCGTAAGTATAGCCTCCGCCACAATCACCACCTTCTATCTCTAAATCTATTGCACCATTAGGTACACTAGAAGATTGAGGGCTAATGGTATAATCTGCAATATCCAAGATTTCTGTTTGGATATCAGTATTTTGGTTGTGGAATTCAATCTCTTCCTGAGTACAATCGTTAGAGTCTGTTACGGTAACATTCCAAGTAGCAGAATCAGAGTAAATGATAGTTAAAGTAACGCCACTTTGAGTTCCATCTGCCTCGTAAATAGGAGCAACGGTATGACGTACATACCCATTATTATCCCAGTTGTAGTAGTATGGTAATTCTCCATTGTAAACCTCTACTTGGAATACATTGTAGTAGTAAGTACCAACACCACCATTATCACCTTCAAATACATTAAAGGAAACGCCGCTATTGCCTAATGCCGCAGGGTTGTAGAATGCGAAGCTGCTGTCGCTAAAGTCATGACAACCCGCATCAATATTACCTACATCTGCATATACATTACCTGGAGCTGGAGCTGGAACAGGAATTGCATCGGTACGTACATTGTAAGCATATACGCTATAATTTCCAGCAGCTAATAAGGTAGAAGCTACTGTAGCATTACCCGTTGCATCAGCAGGAACAACTAACTGTATAACTCCCATATCATCTACAAATACAAACGAAGTTTCGTATAATGGATCGTCTTGGAAATCAGTAGTAGTTAACTCAAGGTTGCCACCTGGACATTCTAAATCAACACCTGTTAATATACCTGCTTCTGGACGACAACATGGTAGTACTTCAAAGTTCAATAAACATTCGGCTGCGATATTACCACCTGCAAGAGCATCTGATAAAATTAAGCCTACTTGTAAAGCACCCTCATCTTCACAATCAAAGAAAGTTTGCGTTAAAGTACCATGAACAGTACCACAGTTATCATCAATAGCAATACCACTTTGTATTAATAAGGCAATAATTGCTTCTGCACGAATTACTACAGGCTGCCCTTCTTCAGGAGCAATAGTAATTGTTAATGCTTGTGCTGCTGCACAATCAATAGTAGGAGCTTCGTCATCAAATACGGTTGCACTAGCTGTACATTCAGATACATTACCGTGAATATCGGTAACTGTAAAGTCTACGATATTAGTACCAGTAGGGAAGAAACCAATTGCACTTGCACCAGTACCAGAGAATAATAAATCGCCCATGTTGTTATACGCATCATGCGTAACCGTCATGTTAGAACTACCATCATCGCAGTTATCGGTAAACGAATCTAATGCGATTGTTAACTCTGCACCACAAACGCCATCATCTGTACCAACAGTTAAATCGGCAGGACAACTAATAACAGGAGCTTCACAGTCGTTTACAATTACCGTCATTCTACAAGAAGCCGTATTTCCACTACCATCTGTAACCGTCCAAGTTACTAGGCTATTACCTACTGGATAGTTATCGGTAACGGTTGTACCAGCAGCTTGATTAACAACTACATCCGTAAATAAATTAGTAAGTGTACCTGTATTAAAGTCTGTATGGTCAGCAGTATAAGAAATCGTAATGTCATCACAGTTATCTATTGCTAATGGAACTTCTAAAGTTACATCTGCACCACAAGTACCCTCATCGTTACAAGCTATTGCAGGGTCCGAAGGACAAACGATGCCTGGTAATTGCATATCTAAAATAGTTACATCAACAGAGCAAGTACTAGTTGCACCATCAACGTCTCTAATCGTCCATTCAACAGAATTTACGCCTAGCGGGAAGATATAACCAAAGCCAGCAGGATTGCTGAAACCAGAACCAATTACAATACCATCTTCGTTGTAAATTACGTAAGAGATACCCATTAATGGGTCGATATCACAATCGTCTGAGAACGTTGGAGCTTCCATAGATATGAATGCACTACAAGAAGTAGTTTGTCCTGGTGTTGGAGGAGTAGGACAAGTAATGGTAGGACCATCGTTTCCACTATCTCCAATTGTTACTACTGCACGGTCGGAAGTACAGCCATTATCATCTACTACATTAAAGATTAACTCATAAGGACCTGTTCCACTAGTAGGAGCTGTAAACGTAGGAGTTGCAGAAGTTGCATCATCTAAGAATGCTGCGCCAGCACCAGCCCAGAAATGATTGTAAGGAGCTACGCCACCTGTTATATTACCTGTTAAACTAACTACATCACCATAACAATCGAATGGCGAAACAGTAATAGAAACTGTTGGAATTGGGTTAATAGTAATCGTAGCAGGCTCGCTATAAGTTTGTTCACAACCATAAACATCGTTAATGCTTAATAGCGTCCAAGTATAATCTGTTGGGGTAGTTGTACCATCCGCAGGGTCAGGTACAGGCGTAGTAAATGGCACGGTATATTCTGACGAGCTAGTCGTTACAACCTGTGTAGCACCATTTTCATCTTGGTAAGTTAGCGTCCAAGGAGGTGTACCCGTTAAGTCGAAATCAATTTCGCTAGTAGCACCATCGTTACAAATAACACCACCACCAGAAATAACAGCTGTTGGTAAAGGATAGATAACAAAATCTTGACTATAGAACTCTAAACAAGGAGCAGTACCTGCCGCATAAGTTACGGTGTATTCTCCTGGGTCTAGGTTTGCAAAATCAAAGATATAGTATTCGTCACCACTCTCTGGTGTAGCATCAGGGTCGATTAATTGAACACCAATACCAAACCATTGACCATCGTTTAAGGCTGGATAAGAACCATCAGAGTTGGCTCCACTTCCTGTTAAGGCAGTTAAGTCTAATTCTGCGCCACTAGCACCAGGGTCTGAAGCACCACCTAAATAGAATGGGCCTGTTACAGAACCATCACACCATTCGGCTGCCGTCCATGTTGCATCAACAGGAGGAAGTACCTCAATTACTAAGCTTAAATCTTCGGTACAAGGAATCGTACCAGAAGTTACCGTGTAAGTTAAAATGATATTAGTAGCAATTGGAACCGTAGGTGCTGTTAAAGTACCTGCTGCTGTAACAAATTCGTTACCCGTACTACTATTATCTGTCCACAATCCGTCTGGGTCACCAGTAACATACGTGTTCATATCTAAAACATCACCCGAACAAATAGTACCAGGAGTAGACCATGTTGGGTCTGGAGCCTCTTCGATAGTAATCGTTACTACTTCTGATTGACCAGAACAAGTAATGATAGGATCACCACCTGTTTCTTCTACAATATAGATGAAGTCGAATGATTGCGAACCACCTGTAATATCGTCGTAGAAATCTTCTGGAGCAACGGTTGCGCCAGGCACTTCACTACCTTGAATACCACCAGCATAGTTGTACCAAGTACCACCAGCAGTTGTATTAGCGGTAAATGCTAAACCAGATAAGTTAGCAGGTGCGCCATTAGAACAAATCAAGAATGGACCTGGGTCGATTTCTGGATTAGGATTAGGCACTATCGTAACAGTAATATTTAAAGCAGCACTTTCACAATCTGGCGGGCCAGCTATTACTTGTGACACGCCATAGTTATAGGTTTGCGGAATGCTAGAATCAAAAGCAGCATCATCCAATTGTAAATCGAAGGTAGCTGCAGGACCAGCAATTTGAGTTCCAGCCGCATCATATAAGTAGTAATCTCCAGCTAATGCAGGGGTAATTACAACGGTGTTATCACCATCAGCAACATCCTCACAAATACTGTAGTTAGGTACAGATGGTGCAGGAGGCGTTGGTAATACGGTTAATACAACAGGTACACGCTCACTAGGACAACCAGCACACTCACATTGAGCATAGAAAGTATAATCGCCAGGTGTATTTACATTTACTGGACCTTGTTGCGAAACTGCACCAACTGGGTTAAACGGAGAACCTGAACCTACTTGAGAACCACCTGTTGAAGCGTCCCACCAAGTTAAGTCTGGTGTAGATAAAATACCTGTTGCATTATCCACACATTCGTCGGTAGCACATTCTGCTGTTATTGTTACAGGGTCGTTATCGCCTTGGCAAATTACTGCGCCCGCCGTAGGACTTGGTGCGCTTGCTTGCGCTTTAACATCAACAGTAGTACAAGTTGCTGCACTATAACATATTCCGCCAGAAATTGGCAATGGCGCACTTGCAGCTACTACACAGTACGTATAAAGACCTGTTGCAGCAGTTGTAACCTGGAAGCTTGTACCAGATGAGATGTTACCGCTATAATCAGCAGGAGGATTGTTTAAATACCATAAGTATTGGTCGGCATCAGGGTCAATATTGTTCACACTAATTAATGGTAAATCTTCGCCTTCACATAACTCGAAAGGACCTGTTATAACAGGATCGACTGGTAGCGGAGTTACTGTAATAGTAATTGCTGTACGAGGACTAAAACAATCGCCACAATTACATTGTGAATAGAAAGTATAAGTACCCGGTACAGATGCACTAAATAGTCCTTCTTCGGCAGTTAAACCTGTTGGATCTAAGGTGCTAGTTCCTGTAGCCAATGGCGTTGTACCACCAGTTGGTGCATTCCACCAAGTAGTAATAGGAGTAGAACCATCTTCACATATATTTGGCATTACACATTCTGCCTCTAACATAGGCGTTATTGCATCACCTTGACACATTTCTACATTAGTAGGTGTTGGGCCAACTGGTAAACCTGTAACAGTAACAGGTACTATTGCTGTACCTGTACAACCATTGGCATCGGTAACGGTTACGCCCCAATCGCCTTCATTAGCTGCATCGTTTCCTGGGCTAACTACCACGATTTGGTCGGTAGGAGTTTGTCCTTGTGGGCCTAACCAAGAGAAAGTGTAAGGTGCTGTGCCGTTAGCAGGATTACTAGTAATTACTAGGTCTTGTTGACCGTCACAAGGAGCAGTAGCTGTTGGTGCAAGGGTAGGTGCGTCAAATACAGTTACGGTAGTAGTACCTGTTGCCTCACAACCATTATCATCTGTAATGACAACCGTCCAAACACCTGCATCTGTTAATGCTGCTGGACTTAATGTAACATCTTGTGTAGTAGCAGTTTGACCAGCAGGACCAGTCCAAGCATAAGTATAGTCGCTAATAGGAGAAATATTACCTCCCGATGGGTTAGAAGCGATTGTTAAGTCACCTTGTCCATCACAGGCGGTGCCTGATGTAGGAGCTACTGCTGGATTTTCATAAACAGAAAATACCACAGGAGTTCTAGGACCAATACAACCATTTGCGTCGGTACATTCTGCGTAGAACGTATAATCGCCTGGTGTAAATATATCTGCTGGATTAGTAGTAGCTAGTGTAGGATCAAAAGGAGAACCTGTGCCTTCTAAATTTCCAGCGGTCATTGCATCATACCAATTAATAGTACCACCTGTACAGCCTGTAGCCATTAAGCCTACTAAAGCTCCTGCTACATCACCTGCACAAACTGCGTCTGGTGTTCCTGTAGGTGCAAGCGGTAAATCGTTAATTGTTACCATCACACTGCCAAGACCTGTACAACCATTATCATCGGTAACGGTTACATTCCAAGTACCTTCATCTGCTGCATTTGTAGCTAAAACAACCGTAGGATTTTCATCAGCTGATGTTTGACCTGTAGGACCTTCCCAAGCGAAAGCATAAGGAGCAGTACCGCCCGCAGGAGTTCCTGTAATCATTAAATCACCTTGTCCATCACATGGCATGTTGGCTGTTGGAGTGATGGTAGGGGGTGT
>JAHDBT010000758.1 GCA_020630215.1 Bacteroidota bacterium | reverse complement strand
ATTTCACATATCAAAAATTTTAAATGATAAATCTTCGATCTTAAATTTTAAATAAAATCAAACCTCCCCAAAACTAATGCATCCTATCTCCTCGAAATCCCAGCTCTTGCATCACCTTTTTTTCGTATTCCAGCCATTCCGTCCAGCGTTCTTTTACTGCTTCTTTAGAGCTGTAAGTGCGGGCTAAATCTAAAAACAGGGTGTAGTGTGCAGCTTCGGCCACCATTAGGTTGTAGTAAAATTTCGATAAATCTTCGTCGCCAATACCTTTCCATAAGAGTTTAAAACGTTCGCAGCTACGGGCTTCTATTAGTCCGCACATTAGCAGTTTATCTATTAGTTGTATATCTCGGCCAAATCCTTTTTTTAAAAACTTCATGAGTGCGCCTACGTATTCATCCTTGCGCTGGCGACCTAGTTTCAAATTTCGTTTTTCTAGCTCTTTTAGCACCATTCTAAAATGCCCCCATTCTTCGGTTACAATGGGCGATAGTTCTACCACCAATTTTTCCTTATCGGGATAAGTTTGAATGAGGGAAATGCAGGAAGTTGCTGCTTTTAACTCGCAGTAAGCATGATCGGTTAAAATGGCTTCTAGGCTTATTTCTGCTAGGTTTACCCATCGTGGGTCGGTTGGTAATTGTAGGCGTAGTACGGTGCTAGTATGTATATCTTTCATGGTATTTAATTTGAAACGTTAGGAGCTGCAAAGATACAATTTTTGGTTGATATTAGTAGCGACTTAAATTTGGAAAAAAATAGCAAAAAACTAAAACTCTTAAATTTATTGTACCTTAGCAGTTAGTCCTTAAACAACAACAATCAAAACAAATCTACGAGCATTATGTCGGCGTATTTATTGGCAGCTTTTTTATTTTCGATATTGGGTTATGCAATCTGGAAAACGGTTACGCACAATTCGGGGGATGTGTGGCTGGTGCCGGATGGAACTTTGCCTAAGGAAAAGCGCAAATTTTTGATGGAGGAGGTAAGTTTTTACAACAGCCTTACCCCCCAAGAAAAACAGCGATTTGAGTACAAATGTTTGGAGTTTCTGCAAAACGTAAAAATAACGGGCGTACAAACCGAAGTAGAACAATTGGATAAAATATTGATTGCCGCTAGTGCCATCATTCCTATTTTTGCTTTTCCAAATTGGAAATACCTCAACCTAAAAGAAGTCCTCCTTTACCCCAACAGCTTTAACGAAAATTTTGAAATAGCTGGCACCGACCGTCACATTTTAGGCATGGTAGGAACTGGCTATATGGCCGACAAAATGATTTTATCGAAACAAGCATTACGAGGCGGTTTTGCTAGTGACGACGATATGCGAAACACCGCTATACACGAGTTCATCCATTTGCTCGACAAGGCCGATGGCGAAGTAGACGGACTCCCAAAAGTATTCAAAGAAAAAATCTATGTCCTCCCCTGGTTCGATTTAATTGATAAGAAAATAGAATACATCAACACTCGGCATTCAGAAATAAATCCCTATGGTGGCACTAGTAGAATTGAGTTTTTTGCCGTACTAGGCGAGTACTTTTTTGAAATGCCCGAACTCCTAAAACGCAAACATCCCGAACTGTATAAACACTTGGTGAACATTTTTGATCAGGATATGGCCGCCCGTAAGCCACTTATGAAAAAGGTGAAGATTGGACGCAATGATTTGTGTTATTGTGGTAGTGGGGAGAAGTTTAAAAGGTGTTGTGGGTAGGGGGATAGGATGAGATTTATTTTTATTAAAATAAGTAATCGTAATCAAAAAAATTGTAACTTTACTATAAACTAATCATCGTTTTAAATTTCGTAGAATAACTAAAATGTCGAGTGAAAAATATATTACTAAGGAAGATGCTGGAATTGAATATGCCAATGAGGAAAGTGTGTCTATAATACTTCCTTTTGATCCTAACAATATTAAAATAGGCACTAAAAATATAACAATTCATGACATCATTGATAGATTAAAACACAAAAAAA
>JAHDBT010000757.1 GCA_020630215.1 Bacteroidota bacterium | reverse complement strand
AGAAAAAAAATACGGCGACTTAATCATCAGAAACTTAAGTTTTGAGCCACTAGCAGGGTTTTGATTATAAAAACGAACCTATTTATCTAATATAAGTTTGATAAACGGGTATAAAAATATACTATTGCGTCAATGTTGCCAAGATGGTATAGCGATTAATATCTCCAGCTTTGGCATTTACAGTAAAGTAGTAACGGGTAGTTTTATCGGGTTCTAATTCTAGTACACTCGCAACGGTATTACTTAGCGAACGTACTTTTTCGTAGCCCTCTAATTTATTAGGACGGCGATCTTTAGCTAAATACAATTCTGCATTTTTACTTTTATCATAAAAAATAATGCTCCATTTTCCTGCTCCTAACAAAATAGATTTTGTTTGGTATTCTCCCAAATCCATACTAGTGCCATATTTAAAAGTTCTAGGCACTCCTGCCGAACCAATAATGGTAGCCGAGGTAACACTTGTATTGTAGTTTTGCGCTAAACGTACTGCCTCAAATGCATTTACGGCACCGTGTCCTACCCAAGTATTATAACCGCTTGCATCTGGCGGGTAATTTTCAATATTGGTGGCCGAAGCACGTAAAATTTGCTTCACTTCGATAGCTGTTAAGTTGGGATTAGCAGTTAAAATTAATCCACAAACACCTGCTACTAATGGTGCAGCAGCAGAAGTGCCACCAAAATCGGCTGTATAATCGGCAGCATTATTGTAACCGCCAGGCTGAATATTATCAGAAGTTACGACCCCTGGTTGTGCGCCAAAAATAGAATAGCCTGCAATATCGCAACCAATATTACTGTATACAGGCACTTCGTTACGAGCACCAATAGCCGATACCGAAATTACATGCGGACTGGCAGCCAAACTTCCTGTGGGTAGTAGGCGTAAATCATTGCCTCCCGAAAATACAATCACTGTACCTTTGCCATTGCGTCCTTCTGTAGCAGCTCTTCTCAATTCGTCGTCTATGGCAGTTGGGCGCACCCACCTAGGGTTAGAGGGTCCCCAGGAGTTGGTCCATACGGCTACATTGTACTGTATTGCCAAATCTACGAGTTTTCTAATATAGCGCGCCTCTATTATGCTAGGAAATTTTGCTAAAACCACTTTGCTATTTGGTAATACGCCTACTACTCTACCGCCAGTATTTGCCGCAACAATTCCAAAAACAGGCGTACCGTGTCTTTCTTGTCCTTGTGGACTTACATCTTCGGTATCTGTTTCAATATTTTTGCGTGCTACAATGCGGCTAATAGGTGAAAAATCGGCATGTTGTATCTGGAAACTATCATCACAAACCATAATAGTTTGGTTTGGATCGCCTAGGTTACCCAATTGTTGCCACGCTTCAATAATTTTAGCATCTGCCCCTTCGGTAAACAAAGCGTCCAAATCGGTAAATTGGTTTTTAGTACCATCATTTTCAAAAGTCCATTGGTCGGCAAATAAATCGGCGGTAATTTGGTCGGTTGGCGATGGGCTGTGAAAAGCAACCATCGTTCCTAAGTCAGGTTCGGCAAGAAAAACATTGTTATTTCCTTGTAACTCAACAGCTGTTTCAATGGCATTATCATAAGTACAAGTGTAATAGTTGCCTGTAAGGTGTTCCATTTGATGCGTTGCTAAGATAGCTGCTTTTCCACTCTCCGATAAGCTTGACTTAAATTTAACATAACATTCGTTATTGGCAATAAGCGGCTGGCGGTCGGGGTCGTTAACGTAGTAATAGGTAGGACGAACAATAGTGTTAGGGTCTGACTCTAGGGTATAGAGCAAACCTGGTATTACTTCCATAATTTCAAAACCATCCCCTTTATTAACAGCAAGCATAGATTCATTTTTCACAATGGTTACAGGCGTACCATTCATCATTAAGGTGTACTGCATAATTAGTATTTTTACTTTAAGTTATTGAGAAGAAAATAAAGGCACAACACTAGTGACTCAAAACCTAAGTTCTTGATGACCCAAGCCTTGTCTTTTTTTC
>JAHDBT010000181.1 GCA_020630215.1 Bacteroidota bacterium | reverse complement strand
TATCGGGAACATAGTCCAACTTTTTTTTTCTGCCGTACAAAGTATAAAGGCAGCTCTAAACAAGTGAAAAAATCTAATTTCACCCCACCCCATATTTCGTATTCCCCGTATTAACAATCACAATCTTCGCATCCCTTTTAATCGGAATTCTTTTCTGCCCATCTATTTGTAGCAACAAAGCCAAACCCGCAATGCCCGATGGTTCGCAATTAACACCAATGTCTTGGGCTAGTTGTATCGCCTTGTTTACATAAGGAGCATTTACTCGATAAATATCCGTATAGCTACCGCATAGTTGTTTGCTTTTGTATTGCTGTAAGCGTTTTTGGTGGATGGGCAAGCTGGGTAAAAATGCGGAATATAGTTTTTGAAGTTTGGAGTTGGGGTTGTCGGTAGTTGCGCCCATAAAGTTGCAGCGTAGGAGTTGTTGCAAATTGGGATGTTGTAAACGAGGGTCGTGTTGAGGGTAGGCAATTTGTTCGTCGTGTACTACGGCTAGGATGTTTTGGAAAAGGTCGCCCGTGCCGAAGGGGACGAAGCAGAAATCGGGTTGTTGGTTTAGGATTTCATAACTCAGCCAATCGTAGTAGCTTTTGTAGTTGTGGTCAATAATTTCTCGGTAGGTAATGTCTAGTCCGTTGGTGTTGTTGGTGAGGAGTTTTATTTCTTCGGGGGTGAGGAGTTTAAAGGATAGGTCGTACTTGTATAACTCGCAGCCTGCTTGGGTGAGGTAGTGGCAAATGTTGGGATCTAGGGTTTCGTCTACTAGCACTTTAAGGTCGGGTAAATCGTATTTACGCAAAAAGTTTTGGATGGCAATGGCCGCACTTCCCGAAGAAATAATCGACAACCTCGGAATTTGATCTTCGTTTTTTACTAGGCGTTTTAATTGCTCCTGTTTTAAAAACTCCTTGTATTTAATCACCACTTCCCAAGCCATTCTGTCCTTGTGTGTACCCGTAGGATTGGTGCTTTCATCTTTTAACCAAACATTGGTAAAATTAGGAATGTTAATGCGGTAGCAATCCGATGCAGGGTAGTTGGGCGTGTAAAATGGTTCGGGCGGAAACTCTGGTTGTGCGGGGTCGTTTTCGGAGGGGATGATGATGGAATTGTAAAGTTCGTCAATCACCGTAATCGACTGTTGCACTTCCCTAATAATAATGCTAATATCTTTTCGCTGCGGATTTATTTTTTCTCGCACCTTCGCCAACAACTCGCTAGGATGCTGCTGTAGGGTGGTGTAGCGCAAGGAAGTATTTTTATCGTAAAGGGTGCTTAAATTTTCTCGAATGTTGAGGGCAATATTTTCGTAACTTTTTTTAATGTCCTCTAATCCCAATTTAATTTCTGGAATGGTGTCGCCCATATTTTGGATGATGGTAATTTGGTCTTTTACTTTGGCAATTTTATCTAACCAAAAACCTAAAATGCCAATACGTCCTAGGTCGGTGCTAATGTTAAAGGAACTGTTATCTCCTAGTGCCGAGGGCATTAAAACATGAATGGTACGGTCGAGGTATTTTATTTTTTCGGGCGTATTGTTAAGGTATTCCGTGAGGTCTTTAATGGCATTGGGGTCTTGCAAATAATCGTCGGTAATGAGTTGTATGAGTACGCCTCGGTCTACTTTAAACATGGTTCGTTCTAGGCTGGCACCAGGGTTATCCCAGTTAAATTGGTGTACGGTAATGCCGCTTTCCTCCGCTAAAATTTGAGCTAGATTTTGCAATGCGCTTTGTTTTTTTCTAGCACCATATAAATAAACAGGAATACTTTTTTGCAAATTTACCGAGGAGTCGTACACCTTTTGTAGCTGGTAACGGCGGCGACTTTTTCCATACAAAAAATGATACAGCGCATTAAGGTTGTACTCGTAAATGCCATGCTTTTTTTTGTTGCGAGCATGAAGCAAACTGTACAAAGCTCCTTCGTCTATTTCCGAATTAACTTTGGGATTTCCCTCATTGTGTTCGTCAATAATAAATTTTAAGGTTTGGTAAATGGGGTTCGATTTGGTAGTCGTCCATTTAATGCTGCCATTCGCCACAATGCGTTTCACATCTTCATGATGGCGCACTAGCTTGTAGTGTTCCAAATCGCTAATGAGTTGCAACACTTCTTCTTGGTCAATCCGACAAATAGAGCCTTTGTAGTTTTTCATTGTTTGGTACTTGGTACAGATGTAGTTGGTATTGGGTATTTAGGGATGGTGCACCTTAGACGGCTTCGCTACGCTGCGCCGTTTTTTTTAAATTTATCTAGCATCGCCTAAAAAGTAAACCTGCTTAAATATAAGCATAATTTTTAAATATTGTAGGTGCTCTCAACTAAAGTAACTAGTAGCGTAAACACTAGGGTAATAAGCGCAATAAAAAGGAAAGTGAAGTTAAAGCAAAGTAAAAGAAAATCAACCAAGGCTAACAAAAAATAAGTAAATCTTAAAGTATGGCTTTACATCTTCCTAAAAAAGATACATTTTTACATCTCCAAAAAAAAGCAGCAAATAGTGCAGGTACTTAGTGAATTATAGATGCTTAGTGAATGAGAAAAAATAAGCTCCACCACTTTGCTTATTCTTTTTTCCAATTCGGCGTTGCAAATACTCGCAATAGCTCGCTATTGCTGCGTTTTGCGCCTTGCCTTGAAAAAAACAATCGCACACTTTGGTGGAGTTTATTTTTTTCATTTCACTTAGTGATGGATGCGAAATAAAATGAACCGTTATGTGCGATTGTTTTGTTCAGGACAAGGCCGCAAAAACGCAGCATAGCAGCGCTACGCAAGGCTTTTGTAACGCAGTACTGGGCAAAAGAATAAACAATAATGGTTCATTTTGTTTTGTTTCCATCACTTATGCTATCTTCTTGCTGCCAACAAAACAACTACAACCAAGAAGAACCACAACACACAAAGACTTACAGTGATAAGTTGCTAGTTGTGTGTTGGTACTTATTAGCAGAGCTTAGGGCGTTCCAAATTAGAGCGTCCTAATGCTTTTTTTGTACTAGAAGGGTGGCTACTTGTGGGTAATAATTCTAAAACTTAATATTTTTTACTATCTTGAATTTTCAAATTCACTAACCAAACGATGAGGAAGGATGCAGCAACTATTTTTCCTCTAAAGAACGGTTAAATAATAATTGGAGCATTTCTACTTGTTCTTTTCCGCTTATGCGTCGTTGCAAATACTCGCAATAGCTTGCTATTAGCCTAGCCTAAGCGAAAAATAACGGCCTAGAAATCGTCAACTTATTATTTAACCGTTCCTAACCGAAATACAAAACTTATGAAGAAATTTTTATTCCTTACACTAACGCTTCTGCTAAGTGTGCCGATGATGGTAATGGCACAGGATGGCAAAAGTATGGATCAAATTATTGATGAGGCATTTAGCCCTATCTCTAATTTCATACAGTCCATCATTTTCTTTTCTATACCTATTAATGGAGTTAACTTACCATTGGTATTGGTGTGGTTAATTGTAGGTGCATTGTTCTTTACCATCTACATGAAATTCATTAACATTAGGGGCTTTGGCATGGCAATAAGAGTGGTGCAAGGCAAATACGATGATATTGAAGGCGGCGGACAAGCAGTAAAAACCGATGCTGCCCAAGTAATTGATGGCGACTTAGTAGATACGATTCGGGTAGAAGGCGAGGAAGGAGAAATTACCCACTTCCAAGCTTTAACCGCTGCCCTTTCTGCTACCGTTGGACTAGGAAATATTGCTGGTGTGGCCATTGCCATTTCGCTAGGTGGACCAGGTGCTACCTTTTGGATGATACTGGCAGGTTTACTAGGCATGTCGAGTAAAATGGTAGAGTGTACACTAGGCGTAAAATACCGCCAAATTGATAAAGATACAGGTAAAGTATTTGGTGGACCGATGTATTATTTACGTGATGGATTGGCCAATAAAGGCATGGGGGGCTTAGGAAAAGCTGCTGCTGCTTTTTTTGCGGTCATGTGTATTGGCGGTTCGCTAGGAGGTGGAAATATGTTTCAGGTAAACCAAGCTTTTGTACAGTTTTCTAACACCTTTGGTGTACTTGAAGGAAATGGTGCTATTTTTGGTATTATAATGGCAGCCTTAGTAGGTGTAGTTATTATTGGAGGTATTAAAAGCATTGCTAAGGTAACCGAAAAAATAGTGCCTTTTATGGTAGCTATTTATATTTTGGCGGCACTTGTAGTACTAGGCGCAAACATTACTGCAATACCTGCTGCATTCGGAAAAATATTTGCCGGTGCTTTTGCCCCTGTTGCTATTGGCGGCGGACTTGTGGGCGTATTAATACAAGGTATTCAACGGGCAGCGTTCTCTAACGAAGCAGGTATTGGCTCGGCATCTATTGCACACTCGGCAGTACGTACTCGTTTCCCTGCAAGCGAAGGTTTAGTAGCTTTATTAGAACCATTTATTGATACCGTAGTAGTTTGTACCATGACCGCCCTAGTAATTATTGTAACAGGTAATTATGTAAACGATGGCGGCTTAGGAGGTGTTGATTTAACCTCGCAAGCATTCGGTACCGTTATTTCTTGGTTCCCTGTTATTTTAGCGATTGCGGTTATTTTATTTGCTTTTTCTACGATGATTTCTTGGTCGTATTACGGAGAACAAGCAGCCTATTACTTATTTGGCAAAAGCCCAATAGTAGGACTCGTATACAAAGTAGTTTTCTGCTTGTTTGTAATTATTGGTGCTGCTGCAAGCTTAGGCTCGGTAGTTGGTTTTTCTGATGCCATGATTTTTGCCATGTGCTTTCCTAATATACTAGGGCTATACCTGCTGCGAAATGAAGCCAAGGAAGAACTCGAAATATACCAAAACGCTATTGCCGAAAGTGAAAAATAACATCCAGCAAATAGATAGCTAACTTGTTCTATAAACATTACCTATACTATTTTGATTATACAAAAAAGCATCACACTTATAAAATTAGGTTGTGATGCTTTTTTTATCCTTAAAATCCGCACATATTGAAACCAAAACAACTATATTAGCCCTTCTTAGCACAACCTACCCACTCCAATTCATTTATTTTAGAACATTTAATCAGTCGCATTAAAAAAAACAAACACTTATTAGGGTGTAAAAAGTAACTATTTACCTAATGTTTCGTACAAAAGAACAAAGAGTTTAAGCCTACTTGCGTTTAATAATTTCGATATATGAAAGAATAATATTTTTATATCACGTTTTTTCTTTATATATTGTGGTACAGGTTTCTACAACACCTCCCTTATTCAACTTACATCAACAAACTATCCTAAGCTATTTTGTAGCTTTCGCACAACTACAAAACCAGACTATTATAAACCATAAAGCACCTCGTATTAAGCTGTTTAAATAAAACGTTGCGTTTTATAATAGAATGAAATCAAATCATGCAATAACAATATTGCTTGTTTAGGAATAGTAAAGATGTATCAACATCTATTATTATTTATTTGGTTCAATCAAAAAACACAGGATTATGACTATTGTAGCTATAAGTGTGTTGCAAAATGAACTGCACACATTATCTTCACTTTTAAGTGCTATCAATCAGCAAGTAAGCGATTGCACCTATATTTTGGTTCAATCAGACCTTGACAGTGCTATGTCTGCTAATCAATTTATTGGTAATGTAAAGCAATATACAAAAATGGCAGTATTGCCTGCTAAATTGCACACCAACTTAGTATCTAATCAAGTATATGTATTACCCACTAATCAATACTTAGAAGTAAACAATCATACTATTGTTTATGATGCAACTACTGCTGCCGATACAGATACGATGTCGAGCAGTGAAGTATTTTGGAATTCGTTAGCCAATAACGAAGGCTTTTTTGTAGGTATTGCGATGTATCCTGATGCCGAACGATTGGCACAAATGAGAATGGTACAGTCACTAGGCGCACTTACGGTTTTATGTGATAGCAGCCATAATATAAAAGGACAAGTATCCAAGGAAGTCATCAGTCAATTTAACTATGTAGCTCCTCCACAAGAAATTGCTAAAATAATAGCCGATACTTTTTTTGTAGAAACCCCCTCGCAAGGTCAAAGCATCAATCCCGTACTAGGAATTCCTCCTAGCGCAGTTGGCGAACAAATGCCCCTCAACAAAACAACAACTAATCATTCCACAAAAAATCAACAAAAAGTTAACAGCCGCCTCGATTTAATATCGAACGAGCTAGAACAACAAGGTTTGCAACTGCTAGATACTTTTGCCAAACTCCGTGCAGAAAGTGCTCAGTTAGAACAACAAAAGCTACTGCTAGAGTCGGTGCTGCTAAGTATGCGAGATGGTGTAATGACCATTGACGCAAACGGGCAGATTATGCAGATGAATCATAGCCTCAAAAAAATGCTAGGGGTTAAGGATGATATTCGCTCCTTAACTAAATGGCTAGACGAACGCCAAATTTTAAACCCCGATTCTAAAGCGGTATTTATAGATGATGAGAATCCTCTTTTACTTGCCATGAAAGGTTATGCTATTGTAGATAGCGAAATTCAGGTAGAGCAAAAAAGCGAAGCGAATGGCACGCAAACAATTTACTTAAAAATAAATGCTTTACCGTTGCAGCAAGCAGCACAAGCAGCTACTATCCCTGCAGCTAATAATGCTACGGTTTTAGTAATTAGCGATATAACCAACCGCAAACGTACCGAAATAGAATTGCGAAAAAGTGAGCTTACACAAAAAGCCCTGCTCAATGCAATTCCTGATGTAATGGTGAGAGTAAACAGAGATGGCGTATACTTAGATTATATCCCAGCCAAAGATGAAGGACATATTCCTACCGCTGCTTTTATAGGCAACAAACTAGACGATATTTTTCCAGAATATGAAGCCGAGGATTTAATGGAATGCCTAACCGAAGCACTCGATACTGGTGTTGTACAAAAACACCAAGTAGAGTTTCCTGTAGAAACAGATAAGCAGTTTTATGAAATTCGTTTTTCACCGCTTAACTTTAACGAAGCACTAGGAATTATTAGGCAAGTTACCGATAAGGTCGTTACCGAAGACGCACTCCGAAAAAGTGCCGCCTATTTTAGAATGCTTATGGAACGAAGCCCTGCACCCGTAATTGTACATGATATTAAAGGCCGACTAATAGACGCAAACTCTGCCACCTTACGAATGCTAGGAGCAGAAAACGCAAGCGACCTAAAAGGAAAAAATATTAACCATTTTATTCATAGTAAGGATAAAAGCAAATTTAAAAGCTACTTAAAATATTGCTATAATGATGACGTACCTGATGGCCCTGCCATTTATCAAATTGTAAGTGTCGATGGGCAAACCATCGAAGTAGAAGCTGTTGGTTCTATGATTATGTACGAAAACCGTTTAGTAGTACAAGCCATTCTGCGAGATGTAACCGAAGAAAATCAAATAAAACAACAACTATCGGATAGCGAGTATAAATACCGTGCCTTGTTTGAAGCAAATCCTGATGGGCTAGTGATTTTAGATCCTAATAGCAAAGCGATTCTCGATTGTAACGATAACCTCTTAAAAATAATTGGCTACAATAAAAAGGAATCCATTTTAGGCACTTCCTTATTACAATACAGCCCCGACAATCAATCCCCAAACAATCCATCTAATACCTTATGGAATTCTTTGATGGAGCAAATTGCGACCACAAAAGATCCTATACATCAAAAATGGGTTTTCCTTAGCAAAGAAGGTAAACGCATACAAGCCGAACTCAGTTTTCAAACCTTTAACTTTAAAGGCAAATCGGTTTGTGTAGCTACAGTTAGAAATAAAAATAAATAGCCCTGCAAGAGCAAGCTAAGTGAAAGATGCACTATTTACAATTAAAAAGCGCACAAAGGATAGTACTAAACTTATCCTTTGTGCGCTTTTGTTTTTTTGCTTGAATTTAAGTTGCTGTTTACACATTCCTAAAAATTAAACCCCCGAAAATAAATCACCTTGCGTTGGCGGTGGCACAGCCCCTGTATGTATATACGCTTTCTCGGTAACCTCTCGCCCTCTAGGCGTACGTTTAATAAAACCTTCTTGCACTAAAAATGGCTCGTACACTTCTTCAATCGTTCCCGACTCCTCTCCTACCGACATCGCAATGGTGTTAAGACCTACTGGTCCTCCTTTAAACTTTTCTATAATCGTTCGCAAAATCCGATTGTCCATTTCATCTAAACCATAATCATCTACATGCAAGGCTGCTAATCCATATTTAGCAATGGCAATATCTACTGTTCCATTGCCTTTTATTTGTGCATAATCTCGCACTCTACGCAACAACGCATTAGCAATACGAGGTGTACCTCTACTACGACGAGCAATTTCAAAAGCGCCCTCCTCGGTAATTGGTGTTTTTAAAATAGCGGCAGATCGGATAACAATTTTTTTCAAGGTTTCGGCATCGTAATATTCCATTCTAAACTTAATACCAAAACGAGAACGCATAGGCGACGACAACAAGCCCGAACGGGTAGTTGCTCCTACTAGCGTAAATGGATTTAAAGCAATTTGAATGGTACGAGCATTGGGTCCGCTGTCAATCATAATGTCGATGGTAAAATCTTCCATAGCGGCATACAAGTATTCTTCGATGGTAATGCTCAGGCGATGAATTTCATCAATAAACAACACATCCTTTTCTTCTAGGTTGGTGAGGAGTCCTGCTAGGTCGGCAGGTTTTTCTAGCACGGGGCCAGAGGTTACTTTAATACCAACCCCCAACTCATTGGCCACAATATGCGATAAGGTGGTTTTACCCAATCCTGGCGGCCCATGCAGCAATACATGGTCTAAAGCTTCGCCCCGCAACTTGGCGGCTTGAATAAAAATTTCTAGGTTTTCAATAATTTGCGGCTGCCCCGTAAAGTCGGTCAACTCCTGCGGACGTAAGACTTTTTCTGCATCCTTTTCGGTCGCACCTAAGTGTTCGTCTTCCGCATTTAAATAATCATCTCTCATGGGAACAAATTTAAACAAATTAGTCAACATTGCTGTTTATTACTAAAAGGAATTTATTTTTTCTCTCCTTACTTTTCTCCAAATAAATAACGAAAACTAGCAGAAATTGAAAAAGCCGTAAAAAGGCTTTATATTTGTAGAGATTGGTAGCGATAAAAAAAGTAATTGGTCTGCTATTACGGTGAAGCGAAGCGGAACCGTCCAAATACCCAATGCCATCTACCAAGTACGCTCTACCAATTAAAATCAAAAATCAAATAGGATGAGTACAAAATCACTAGAAGAAATATTTCAAGCAAAAGTAGATGCCGAAATACGTATTGAGCCTAAAGATTGGATGCCCGATGCTTACCGCAAAACCTTAATTCGGCAAATATCGCAGCACGCCCACTCCGAAATAGTAGGCATGTTGCCAGAAGGTAATTGGGTAACCCGTGCCCCTTCGCTTAGACGAAAAGTAGGCTTACTAGCCAAAGTACAAGACGAGGCTGGACACGGTTTGTACCTCTATGCCGCCGCCGAAACGCTAGGCGTAGAACGGGCCGATTTAGTGGCACAATTGCACAATGGGAAAGCCAAATATTCTAGTATTTTTAACTACCCCACCCAAACTTGGGCCGATATTGGCGCAATAGGATGGCTAGTAGATGGTGCCGCAATTATGAATCAAGTGCCCCTATGCCGCTGTTCTTACGGTCCGTATGCACGAGCAATGGTACGGGTGTGCAAGGAAGAAAGTTTTCACCAACGCCAAGGCTTCGAAATTATGATGACCCTTTGCAATGGCACGCCCGAACAAAAACACATGGCGCAAGATGCCCTCAACAGATGGTGGTGGCCGTCGTTGATGATGTTTGGACCTAACGATGATGAATCGCCCAATTCTGCTAGAAGTATGAAATGGAAAATTAAGCGTTTTTCTAACGACGAACTGCGTCAACGCTTTGTAGACATCACCGCCCCACAAGCCGATATACTAGGCATTAAAATTCCCGATCCAGATTTAACATGGAACGAAAAAACGCAACACTACGATTTTGGCGCAATTGATTGGGACGAGTTTTACCAAGTACTTAAAGGCAACGGACCCTGCAACAAACAACGCCTTAAAACCCGCAACAAAGCACATAACAAAGGCCAATGGGTAAGAGAAGCCGCTATGGCCTACGCCGAGAAAAAACAACAACGCAAAGCTAGTGCAGCGTAGTTATTTGTAGCAGGTAGAACGTACGCTTCGCTTAATGTAGAAGGACTTTTGCTATACAAAAAGCTTTCTACTAAAATTAAAAAAATCGTCAGCATATAAACTGGCTACTGGAAACTGGCCCCTGGCCACTAAAAAAAACCAATGAGCAAAAAAAACTGGCCCCTTTGGGAAGTATTTATCCGCAGCAAGCAGGGCTTAAATCATAAACACGTAGGCAGCCTCCATGCCACTGATGCAGAAATGGCCATCGAAAATGCACGAGATGTTTACACTCGTAGACAAGAAGGTGTGAGCATTTGGGTGGTAGAAGCGGCCCATATTACTGCTTCTAATCCTAGCGACAGCGATGCCTTTTTTGATCCTGCGAAGGATAAGGTTTATCGTCATCCTACTTTTTATGAGGTGCCGGATGGTGTGAAGCATATCTAATGATAGGAATAAAATCGTCGCAAAAAGAGACATGTCTATCCAATAAGAAAAAATACTTGACACTTTGCAGCGGTGTAGCGTAGCGGAACCGTCTAAATACCAAGTACCCTCTACCCTCTACTAAAAAAAGTGTAACCCACTTCGATAAACATGTCCCAAAAGACTTACTATTTTTTTGAAAAATAGTAAGCCTTAGGAATGGTGAAAAAATAACAGAGAGCGTCAGCGAACGGTCTGACTACTGACCACTAAAAAAAAACATTTTGACTATACCACAAGCACATCTAAATTACATTTTACAGCTAGGAGACAATGCCCTCATCCTAGGACATCGCCTCTCGGAATGGTGCGGACATGGACCCGTGCTAGAGCAAGATATTGCCATGACCAATATTGCCCTCGACCTAGTAGGACAAGCTCGCAGCTTACTGCAATATGCCGCACAACTAGAAGGCAAAGGACGCACAGAAGATGACCTCGCCTACCTACGGGATGTTTGGGATTTTAAAAACGTACTCCTAGTAGAACAACCCAATGGCGATTTTGCCTACACCATTGCCCGACAGTTTTTATTTGATGTGTTTAACTACTTTTTACACGAACAATTACAACAAAGCAAAGACGAAACCTTAGCAGCAATTGCCGCCAAGTCGCTCAAGGAAATTACCTATCACCTACGTTGGAGTTCGGAATGGATGATACGACTAGGAGATGGTACGGAGGAAAGTCACGAAAAAATACAAACCGCCCTTAACGATACTTGGATGTATACAGGCGAATTGTTTAACATGAATGAAACGGACCAACTGATGCTAGAAGAAGGGATTGGAGTAAACTTAACACATTTAGAAAACCCTTACCGACAAAAAGTAGCAGCAATTCTAAATATGGCTACCCTGCAAGTGCCGCCAAAAGGATGGATGCAAAGTGGTGGAAAGGAAGGGAAACACAGTGAACACCTCGGTTTTATTTTAGCAGAAATGCAGTTTTTACAACGAGCTTATCCTGGAGCGAAATGGTAGGGAGTTGCAGTCAGTATCCATTCTGCCACCACTAATCGTCCTAAAAATAAAAACCAGATGACCACACAAAAAATTTGGCAACTACTAGAACAAGTCTGCGACCCAGAAGTACCTGTTTTAACCATCGTGGATTTAGGCGTAGTAAGGGAAGTAAACATTAATCCTAGTAACCATAAGAAGGAAAAAGAACAAGTAGAAGTCATCATCACCCCAACCTACTCAGGTTGCCCAGCTATGAATGTAATTGAGATGGACATTAAAGCCACCCTAGCACAAAACGGCTACCCCAACCATAAGGTCACCACCGTACTTTCACCAGCTTGGACAACCGATTGGATGTCGGAAAATGGCCGCCAAAAATTAAAAGCTTATGGCATTGCTCCTCCAGAAAAAGGTACGGTAGATAAAAACGCTTTATTCCAAGATGATAAACAAGTGCAATGCCCCCTATGCGATTCTACCAACACCAAAATGACCAGCCAATTTGGTTCTACCGCCTGTAAATCCCTCTACAAATGCCTCGATTGCTTAGAACCTTTTGACTATTTTAAATGTCATTAGCGATTAGTACGCAACTTGTTTTTCACTCTCTTTTTATTTCGCTATTTTTGCTACCCTTAAAGAACGTGAACTAGCGATTACCCTGGCTGGAAATATTGTGTGACCTCGCTGAGGTCAATAGGCACTTAATCTTAATTACGGGCTAACCTAACATACTATGACCTCGCTGAGGTCTTTAGTGATTAAAACTGACCTCAGCGAGGTCACAGTATGTTAGAAACAATGTATTTATCGCCTCGACCTCAGCGAGGTCGCACAATTCGGTTTGACCAATTTTAATCTCTAACTCACGTTAAATACAAAAAGTGGAGCGTAGCAAAACCAAGTGTACCAAATACCTTCTACCAAATACCAAAAAAAATGAGCAGCATCCTTTTTACCATCAAAAACGGCGTAGGAAAAATAACCCTTAATCGCCCCGAAAAATACAACAGCTTTAA
>JAHDBT010000180.1 GCA_020630215.1 Bacteroidota bacterium | reverse complement strand
AGTAATGCTTGGTGCTTCTGTATCGTTAATTGTTACTGTTTGAGTACAGCTTGAAGTATTGTTATAAATATCTGTTGCTGTCCAAGTAATGGTTGTTGTACCTAATGGATAAGCTGCGTCTAGGGCTAATCCATCATCTCTTACACCTGCTACTGTTGCTACACTACAATTATCAGCGGTTGTTGGGTTGCCTACATTAATGTCTGCACCACATATTCCTTGGTCATTACTTTGACTAATATCGCTTGGGCAAATAATGCTTGGGTTTGCCATATCGTTTACAATTACTACTTGGTTACAAGTGTTTGTATTTCCACTATTATCGGTTACCGTCCATGTAATAGTGGTTGTGCCTACTGGATAAGCTGCGTCTAGGGCTAATCCATCATCTCTTACACCTGCTACTGTTGCTACACTACAATTATCAGCGGTTGTTGGGTTGCCTACATTAATGTCTGCACCACATATTCCTTGGTCATTACTTTGGCTAATATTGCTAGGACAAGTAATGCTTGGGTTTTCGGTATCCGTTATTGTTACTGTTTGAAGACAGGTATTTGTGTTACCGTAAATATCGGTTACCGTCCATGTTATTGTTGTTATGCCTACTGGGTATGCTGCATCTAATGTTAAACCATCATTTCGTACGCCATTTACCATAGAGACATCACAATTATCATCTGCATTAATGCCAATAGATACAGCTGCATTACAAGCACCTTCGTCGTTGCTCTGAACAACATCATCTGAACAAGTGATGCTCGGGTTTTCTGTATCGTTTACCGTTACTGTTTGCTCGCAAGAATTGCTATTGCCGTAAATATCTGTTACCGTCCAAACAATTGTAGTTGTCCCTACTGGATAAGCTGCCTCTAATGCTAAGTCATCACTACGTACGCCTGCTACCGTTGCTACTGCACAATTATCATCTGTTGTTGGTGTACCTACTGCTACTGCTGCGCCACATTCGCCTGCATCATTACTTTGGTCGATGTTATCTGGACAAATAATACTCGGGTTTTCTGTATCGTTTACGGTTACTATTTGAGGGCAGGTGTTGGTGTTGCCACATTCATCTGTTACTGTCCATGTTATTGTGGTTGTGCCTACTGGATAAATGACATCCAAAGCTTCGCTGTCATCTCTAACACCTGTAGTGCTTACAATGTTGCAATTATCATCCGTAGTTGGTGTACCTACTGTTATAGAAGCACCACAAACACCACTATCATTGTTTTGAGTTATATTTGCTGGACAAGTGATGGAAGGGTCTGTAGAATCAACAATTGAAAATACTTCCACACAAGTAGCAGAAGCTTCGCCTGCATCTAGTGTTCCATTTACGGGAGCTAAATCATCAAATAAAGTATAAGTTCTAGTAACCGTAAAACCGCTACCACAATTATCTCCTGTGGTAACATCTGCATGTGTCATAGTTAGTGTTCCGCAAGGTGCGGTTGTAATTCCTGTAAAAACATTATTATAATCTGTTTCTGGGTCATTTGCATCTGCTGCGGAACAGCCATTAATATTTTGAGGTGTTGGGTTTAAATTACAAGTAGCGAAAAACTCGCAACAAATTTCATTGCCTATTGTGTAGTCGCATGTTACGGTGCAGTTGTTAGCGTCTGTTATTGTTAATGTATAATTACCTGCTGCAAGTCCTGTAAAAGAGCCTGTAGAATTAGTAGTTCCATTTAAAGAAAAAGAATAAGGAGCTTCCCCACTATTAACTGTAAAAGAAGCTGTACCATTCGCTTCGCCTATACAGGCAGGTGTAATACTTACATTATCGTTAGTCGGACAATTAAGAGGCGGGCGAATATCAATAGTAACATTCGGGAAACCACACTTTGGACTTACTTGTGAACAATCTAATGGGCAATCGTTACCTTGTCCTGCATCTGTCCATACTAGTAAAATATCACTAAGTGTTAGTGAAGAACCACATACATAATCAATAGTTCCGATACCAATATCTTGAACACCATCTTCATTTACAGTATTGTTTTTCTTAATTATAGGTCCTCCACATCTAACAATATCACAACTGCTGGTACCATTAGATAGCTCGCCTAAAACCCCTAGTGACGGTCTAGCACTATTGGTATTGTGTCGAATTGTAACAAATAAATCGAGATTAATAATTGTACCTGGCGCACAATCGATGCAGGGGTCATTTCCTAATAAATAGGCTCCTAGCACTTCTACATCGTTAGAGGTACAATCGCCAGAGGTTAAACCGGGACAATCTCTTAAATCGGTTTGGCCTGCAGGCGACGGGTCGGTGCTACAAGTTTGAGCATTGATGTTTTGCGTTGCGATGCAACAAAAGGTGATTAGTAAAAATAAACAGGTTAAGTTGGTTAAACTTTTTTTCTTTAGTGTGTGTAATTGTTGAGCTAACATAAGGCGATTGGAATTTTATAGTTATTTAAATAATTTACTTAGTTGGGGATATACTTTTCCCAGTAACCCTAAATTTGGAAATTGAAAAAAGTAAATGATTGCAGCTATACTTTTCCCAGCCCACCTCTAGGGTAGTTAATTGGTATGAGCAGCATTAAATGCTCATTTTGAAATTGATGTATTAATTAAAAAAGGCTACTTAACGTAGAAGTAAAAATGTTGATTTATTGGATAATCTGAATAATTGAATTAATCATCCGTTCAATAATAGGGTTGCAGTAAAGCGCAAAAAGGTTAACACTTACGCATAGATTTTTTTTGCTATGTCTCTAAAAAGTTGTTTTCCATTACAAATAATTAGGTGTAAATTATAGCTCATCGCTTTATTTTACAGGGCTTTACAAGTAGCATTACCTTTGTAAAAACAAAAATAAAATAGGCAATAAAAAATTAAAAACTGATGCTTGAAACATGAAGTTTATTAATAATTAGCTAGGTCTTTTCTTTGGATATGCAACAATGGGATGCCTTGTAGTTTTACATAATAGTGGCTATAATAGTAACAAAACATTAATGCTAAACTTAGGATTGCTTAAAGTAAGTTAAAGGAGCCACCTATTGTTTTTGGTAGCTGTGTTATAATACTTTAAGGATAGTGTGTATGTTAAGTTTCTACTATATTGCTTAATATATACACTTATATTTTGTTAGTTGATAGGACTAGCATGCAGTAGGTATTAGCCCATAGACATCGGTAAATGTGATATAGTAAAGTGACAGTTATAGAGGAGTTAATATAGACTGGCAGAAAAATAGCGGTACTTGGTAGTTGATAAAGAAAAAGGATTACTCTTTACCAAACTCCAATCCAGATAAGTTAGTAGAAAAACGGAAAGTGAAGTTATAAGTTAGCATACTCATAGTTTGGGGATTTAATAAAATTAAAAAAAATACACTTTTAAAATAATCAAATATTATTAAGTTAACTTTTAAATATTTATACGCAGAAGCATTGATAACATAAAGCATCAATAATAGCAATTTAAACATTTCCTTTTACATTTCCAAATAAAAAAATTAAAAAACATAGCATTTTTTATCTTAACACAAAAACATTCACCAAAAAAACAAACCATAATTAATTAATAATCAATGCTTAATGAAAGAATAATTATCAAACATTTTTTTTATTTTTTTTTAACTTTATTTGCTTATGCACAAATCACATTAAAATCAATTATTAATTCATTAAAACCTTTAGCGTTAACAACAACATACTTTCCTTTTTAACAAGCAGAAATCTAATGAATAAAACACATTAATACAGCAACTGTGTAAACTCAATTTGTTGTTGCGATTTCTTTCATTTAGTTTTGTATTTACCTGCTCAACCTCTAAAATTATTATTGAATTAGCTTCTATAATAAGGCTACACGTTTAAGTAAAAAAACACGTATTTGTATGATGCCTTACAATGAACCTGATCAAGTTACCTAGCACATCAAAATAAATAAACAAATAACTCATATGCATTGATTTAAACTTATTTTTATTGAGATAGGACATACTTCATCCTATTAGATTCATATTATCTACTTTAATTGTCTATTATTAGGATTTTATTCAGAATTAGCATAAATTTAAGCTTCAAAAAACTTTCACATTTTTTTAGTTAAGAGTTACACTAAAAACAAATTTAAGAAAAACATTTTATTTAGGCTTATTAAAATAAGTAGCATTTTACAGTTACTTAACTTAATTTGCTATTGATTAAATTGCATTAATTAGGTTCATAAACTTATCAATATTACACTAATTTTGTTAAGCCAATTTTAAATTTAGTACGCCTACCACATAAATTTAATACGCCATTGCATGACGAATTATAAAAATATAAAAAACTTAGAATCAAACAGGCAAAAATGGCTGCAAGATTTACAAGCAGGCAATGATGCGGCTTTGCAACAGTTGTATATTTTTTATCGAAATAATTTTATAAAGTGGCTTACTCATAAAACCTCTTGTGATGAAACATTGGCCTTAGATGTTTTTCAGGAAAGTGTATTAGCATTGTATCGTAATGTACAACAAGGAAAACTCACCCATTTTGAAAAAAGCATTCGTTCTTATCTGTTTACTATTGGCAAGTATCTTTATCTCCAAAAAATAAGAAAGAAACAGATTACAACCACCGAAATAACTTGGGAAGCAGAAATTAGCCCAGCTGTTAGCCTAGCTCCCGACGAATCGGTTATTCAGAATGAACAACAAAAACTATTGCTTAACCTGCTCCAAAAAATGAAAGAACCTTGCCATAGTATTTTACATGCGTTTTACTACCAAAATAAATCCATTAAAGAAATTGCTCAACAACTAAATTACCAAAATAGCAATGTAGTAAAAGTACAAAAAGCAAGGTGTATGAGCCGTTTACGCATTAAGGCTAAAAAAATTGAAGAAAAATTGCGTTAGGATGTTAACCTAATGCGCTAAAATGTTAACCTTATTAATGCAGCACGTTAAATCCCAAATCTATACGCAAGTATTGATACTTACAATGTGTAGCAATAACTAACTATTTTTAGGACTAGGCATTTAATTGCCATTAGATAAATAAACATGGAACTTAGTATTGAACAATTAGACCTCATTGAGAAATACTGTACTACAGGATTAAACAACAATGAACAAGCAACTTTGGAGCAAATCCCTGATTGGCAGGAAGCCATTCGTTTTTATCAAGACTTTGGTACAAGTATGCAGGTTCATGGCAATGAATTGGTAAGAGCTAAATTACATAGTTTTGAAGCAGCTTTTCAGGCGAGTCAAGTAAAGCAACAAGTTGTGAGTACAACTCCTTTATTATCTCGCATAAAAGAAACGATTAACTATACACTAGATGAGTTAGCAGCCCTATTTGCCCCTGTACCAACTTACCAAGCTAGTTTAGGTATGGTAAGCCGAGGTACAGCTACCGATGTTATTTCTCCTAGCAATGGCATTGATGCAGCAGATTTAGAAGAACTAATATTTAAAACTGTTCACCTAACACAAGAACCTTTTGAGCTTTGTATTGAAAATAACAAACAAGATGTATTAGTAGAATTAGAAATACCTAGCAATGTTCAAGAGTTTCGGGTAAGTTTAGCTGCACTTAATGCTACTCCAGGACGTTATTACTGGAAACTCCTATCTGATGAGGATATGTTTATTGGCTACTTCTTTATTAGAAAAGATTTAATGGAATAAGCTCTGGGCTTTACAAAAAAACATCCTGCTTCTTTTCCACCCAAACAAATTAAATACAGTTAAATACTTTAATCATTGGTTTTTAGCTTTTTTTTTATTACATTTATTCTCGTTATATTGTTAGTAGGTAGGTAAGCAGTTCCAATAGCTTGTTGTTTTTACTACCTATTTATTCTTCCTCAAACATAAAAAGCTCGTTTCAATGTCCATAAATAAAGCAGCTTCTTTAACGCCCGAAGAACAACTAAGCCTAGCAAAAAAGTATTTAAAAGTCCTACAAGACTCCTACGCTAATGGCGAAAACTACCTATTGCTAGAAAGCAATATCTTAGAAGCTATTCCTATTTTTAAAGCCCAGCAACAACTCGCCGATTATTTAGATGCTAGGGATATGCTTACTAGGATTTATATAGATAGTCACCGCTTTGAGCAAGCCAAAACTACCTTGCTAGAAGACCTCCATTTTTCCCATCAAAATATGGGGCAACAACATTCCCTTACTGGTCAAATACATCGTTCTTTAGCATCTTATTACTATAGTATTGGAAATCATCAGCAAGGATTAATACATGCTCATAAAAGCTTAGACATTAGTCAAATACCAAGCAATTACGCTAAAGAACCCAATAAAGTTTATAGTAACCTTAAATTTTTGGGAACTTTGTATGAATCATTTTCTGATTACAATAAAGCTATTGAGTACACAGAAGCATCGCTAAAATTAGGCGAAAAATTATGGGGACACTTAACAAAAGGAAAACTTATATGGGGCGATAAGTCGCTTCTTTATGCACACGTTTGCCATGAGTTATCCTTAGTTTATTATGTAAAAGGCAACTATAAAAAATCTATTAAACATGCGAAAGAAGGGCAACAACAAATTGTGCTATCATTAGGGAAAGACAACAATTTTAATCATTATTTTTATGATGCTTTAGCCAAAAACTATATGGCACTAGGCGATTATAGTACGGCTATTGTTTACCTTCAAAAAAGCGTTAGTTTATATAAACCCAATACTCCTAATATAAAAAAATCGCTTTCAACAAGTTATCATAATTTAGCAACAACCTACCAAAAATTAAACGAACACAAAACCTGCTTAATTTATGCAGAAAAATCACTGAAACTGAAACAAGCTATTTTTTCTATTCCACATCCAAAAATTGCTGATACCCTTGCAGTAATGTCTGCTTCCTATTATCAATTAGGCAAATCAGCATTAGCTATAAACCATGTTCAAAAAGCTTTAAAGATATATGAAAATAGTACGGGCAGTAAGAACGTGAAAGTAGCTACCATGTACAGCTATTTATCTAAATACAGTACTAATCTACCAGAAAAGGAAGCCTACCTACAAAAGGCCATTGCTATACATATTGATTGCACAGGGCCGAAACATCCTGTTATTGCTACTAATTACACCGAATTAGCAACAATCTATTTAAATCAACAAAATTATATTGCTGCCCTTCGTACGCTTCAAAAAGCTACTAGTTGTTTGTTTCCTAATTTTATTGCTCAAAATATATATACCCTGCCTAGCTTAAGCAATTACCTATCCCCCCCCAGTTTACTCGATATACTAGCATTAAAAGGACATGTATTACAACAATATTTTGCAGCAAGTAACGACCTAACCGCTATAGAAACCGCTATAAAATGCTACGAATTGGCAAGCCAGTTAATTGAAAAAACTCGTCAAAAATACCACACAGAAGCTTCTAAATTAACCCTATCAAAAACCGCCAATGAAGTTTACGGAAACGGTATTGCGGCTATTGTAACTGCCCACACTTACTTAGCAACTACACTAATACATCCGCTTGCTTTTCAGTTTTCCGAAAAAGCAAAGGGTAGCCTTTTATTATCTGCTTTAAAAGATTCGATAGCCAAAGCAAGTGTAAATATTCCTGCTGAATTACTCGCCGAAGAGCAGCAACTACAAATAGAGTTAACCTATCTGCAAAAAAACATACAAAAACAAGAAGCCCAAACAGGTAATAAAGCCGAAGCATTAACACAACAATGGCAAAGCGATTTTTTTGATAATCACCAAAAACACCGTGCCTTACTCAAAAAATTAGAAACTGATTATCCCGATTATTACTTACTTAAATACCAAACCCAATCTGCTAGTATTGAGCAATTACAAAAAAGCTTAAAAAATAACCAAACACTCATTAGCTATTTTGAAGGAACAACACAGTTGCATATTTTTGCTATTACGCCCACTACTGTACAACAAGTAGTGGTAGAAAAACCTCAAAATTTTGAAAAACTGATTAAGCGGTTTTTAAAAAGTATTAATTATTTTCAGTACCGTAACCATGTAAAAATTGGAAGGCAATTATACGATTTGTTAATTAGCCCCATCCAAAAGTACTTGCCTAGCACCAACAGTACATCATGTCCACAACTCCTAATTATTCCGCATGGCATGTTGAGTTATTTGCCTTTTGAATCGCTCATATGTAGTACGCCTCCTGCTCCTACTCCTGGCGCATCTGTTTACAAAAATATTGATTATTTGCTCCAGCACTTTGAAGTTACCTATCATTATTCGGCTACTTTATGGCATTACCAAAAACACCAAGCAACTCCACAATGGATGAACCAGCCCTCCCGTAGTTTTGCTGGCTTTGCACCCGTTTACGATTCGGCTTCGGAAGTAACAGAAACGATTTTAAAAACTACTGCCAACGCTTGCCGTTCGTGGGTTACTCGTTCTAACACCATTAGTAAAGAAGGCAATTGGCTAAGTTTGCCACACTCGGAAACAGAAGTGAAAAATATTGAACAATTGTTTGAAAAAAAAGGATTGACTGCTAGTACTTATTTAAGAGATAAGGCCACTAAAAAAAAATTTTCGGAAGTTGCCCAAAATGCCAAATACATTTTAATTTCAGCACATGGATTGGTGAACGATGAACAAACCGCCTTGTCAGGATTGGTGTTTTATCCAGAAGAGGAAATATTCAATAACAATTCAACGAGTACTACTGCTAACAATCAAGAACGAAGTGCTAATACGCTTCCTAATATCAATTCTAGTGACGATCCCATCCTCTCCATGGAAGAAACCTATCACCTAAACATTAATGCCGATTTGGTAGTGCTGAGTAGCTGCGATAGTGGCATTGGAAAATTGGTAAAAGGCGAAGGCATGATGGCCGTTAATCGGGGCTTTATTTATGCAGGAGCTAAAAACCTCATTGCTACTTTATTTAAAGTGTATGATAAACCTAGCAGCTTATTGACCCAATATTTATTTGAAGCTATTTTAGCTGGCGATGCTTATTCGACTGCCTTGCGTAAAGCCAAATTGCAATTAATGGAGATGGACGACGTAAGCCCAAAATCGTGGTGTGGGTTTGTGTTGATTGGGAATTGACAAGAAGCATAACAATAGACTTAAAATTTAATAGGTTAGCATTAGGTTAACTACCTCACTTTGCAGGAAATAAATAAAACAGAAAAATGATATTTCAAATACTGGACTTTAGCCATTTTTCCATTACTTTTATTTTTGATTTAATTGCAAAATCACTAGTTCTAAGATATTTGGGGCCTGATATACTTTAGTATCATTAGCAAGCCACAGGCTTGAGTACCGTTTGGCTCAAGCGGCACGCTTGACCCTGCGTTCCTTTTTTTATAAAAAAAGGAACGCCCGCTCCAGTCTCCAGACTGGAGCGTAGCGGTACTGAAGCCTGTGGCTTCCATAATTGAAATTTGCCCCCCAAATGTCTTAGAACTAGCAAAATCAAAATTAGGCTATTTTTTCACCAGCTATTTGTTTTCAAAAAGCGTAATTTCCCTAGCAATATGTCTGCAAATGAATTATCAACTTTAAGCCCCGAAGCGCAACTTGCCTTTGCTAAACAACAATTTGAAATAGTTAGTAAAGCTATAGCCGATGAAGAGAATTATTTAGCGATGGAGCAAAACTTAGTAAGTGCAATCACCATCTTTGAAGCGCAACACCAAACCGAAGATTATGTGCTTGCCAACTGTATTTTAGCGCAAATTTTTATGGGTAAAGACGAATATAATGGTGCAGAAAATGTACTATTAAAACTGTTTGACTTTGCTGTGCAACAACGAGGAGACAAGCATGCTATAACAGGAGAAGTACACTATACCCTAAGCACATTATATGCCCATACCTCAAGATTTGAACTGGCACTAGTACACATTAACCAATACCTAGCTATTGCACAAATTCCCGATAATTTTGCCAAAAATCCAAGCTCTGCTTATAATGCCCTAGCATTTTCTGCTAATATATACGAATCGTTATTTGATATAAACAAAGCTATTGAACGTGCAGAAGAAGCATTTGATTTAGGAAATAAACTATGGGGACACCAAACAACAGGCGAACTAATTTGGGGAGATAAGGCCATTGATTATGCCAATGCCTGTTATGGTATATCAAGGGTTTATCAATCTAAGGGAGATTATGATAAGTCGTTGACTTATGCTAGGCAGGGTCAACATTTAATTAGCTTAACACTAGGCAATGAACATCACATCAACTATTATTTTTATCATAATATGGGCATTACTCATTTGTCGCTAGGAGATTTAAATACCGCATTAATTTACTTTAAAAAAAATATTACATTAAATAAGGAAGCAGCCCCAAAAAGTAAGCATTTACGCTCTATAACCTATCATGACTTAGCTAATGTTTATACCGAATTGAAAGACTATCCCAAGGCTTTAAATTATTATGATAAAGCCATTATTTTAAGTGAAGAATTATTTTCGGCAACCAATACTGCAATTGCCTATTTCTTAGTCTGTAAGGCATCGGCACATTATAACCTAGGAAATTTACAAGCAGCAGTTAGTTGTGTGGAAAAAGCACTAGAGATATACCGCATTAACCAAATAGAAAAAAGTCTTGAGGTGGCTTCAGCCTATCATAACTTATCTAAATATGTTAGCGATGTACAGCTAAAACAAAACTACTTACAAAAAGCTATTGACATACAATTAACACTAAAGGGTTTCAATCCTAGTACTACCGCCAATTTTTATTGTGAACTAGCACAACACCATGCCAATCAACAACATTACATTGTAGCATTAGAAACAATACAAAAGGCAATTCATTATACATATGAAAAATACGAATCAAAAGATATTTACACCCTCCCTACTGTACTAGCCGATTGTATTTCCCCTGCTCATTTGCTAGATATTTTTATGGAACATGGAGCTATACTGCTTCAACACTTTGAAGCTACTCAAACAATACAATCTGTTGAAACGGCTATTAAAGTTTATGAATTAGGCTGCCAATTAATTGACCAACTTCGCCAAAGCTATCAAACCAATGCCTCTAAAATTAATTTAGGCAAAAAAGCTATTAAAATTTATGAAGGAGGTATTTGGGCTATTGAAGCAGCTCGCACTCATTTAGCAATTACAGGTATGCACCCGCTGGCATTTTATTTTTTTGAAAAGGCCAAAGGCAGTTTGCTATTATCTGCTTTACAAGATTCTTTAGCCAAAACAAGTACGGATATTCCTAAAAAATTATTGACCGAAGAACAACAATTACAAATAGAACTAACTTACTTAGAAAAAAGTATTCAACAACAAAAAACTAAAGAAACAAATAAAAATGAAGCCCTTATTCAACAATGGCAAAGTGAGTTTTTTGACTATCACCAACAACACCAAGCCCTACTAAAAAAATTAGAAACCGATTACCCTAATTATTACCAACTTAAATACGACACGCAAACGGTTAATGTTGAGCAACTACAAAATAGCTTAAAGCCTCAACAAATAATGATTAGCTATTTTATCTCCTCTACACATATTCATATTTTTGCCATTGGCTCACAAATAGCCGAGCAGGTTAGTATAGTACAGCCACCAAATTTTGAAAAAATGATTAAACGCTTTTTAAAAAGCATTAATCAACTTCGTTACGCCAAGTATGTAGCTTTAGGCAAACAACTTTACGACTTATTAATTGCCCCCATTCAAAAACACTTACCGAGTAGCAGTAACAATAACATCTCTAAACTTATTATTATTCCGCATGGGCTATTAAGTTATTTGCCTTTCGAAGCCTTAATTTGTAGCGAAGCTCCAACTCCAACTCCTGGTATTTCGTCTTATTATGGCATTGATTATTTATTGAATCATTTTGAAATCAGCTATCATTATTCGGCTACTTTATGGCATTATCAACAACAAAAAACACCTAGCGAAGCAATAGCAACACCTTCCCATAGTTTTGTTGGCTTTGCTCCTGTATATGATGTCGCTTCGGAAACAACAGCAAAAGTTTTACAAACAACTGCCGAATCCTGCCGTTCGTGGGTTACTCGTTCGGATGCAATTAGGGGCGATGGTACTTGGGCCAGTTTGCCTTATTCGGAAACAGAAGTGAAAAATATTGAACAGTTATTTGCCAACAAGGGATTGGATGCCAATACTTACTTACGAGGAGAAGCAACTAAAGTTCGCTTTACCCAGAATGCCCAAAACGCCAAATACATTTTAATTGCAGCGCATGGATTGTTAAACGATGAAAATACCGCTTTATCAGGACTCGTTTTTTATCCAGAAGAAGCACAAGCTAGTGAGCATAAAACAACAGCTACTACTTCTAGTAAAGAAGAACGAAGTGCGAGTACTAATGTTAACACAGACACAACTGCTAACAATACTGCTAGTGCCGATCCTATTCTTTCGATGGAAGAAACCTATCACCTTAATCTTAATGCCGATTTAGTGGTGCTGAGTAGCTGCGATAGTGGTATTGGAACATTGGTAAAAGGCGAAGGCATGATGGCAGTTAACCGTGGATTTATTCATGCAGGTGCTAAAAATTTAATTTCTACCCTGTTTAAAGTATACGATAAACCTAGCAGCCTGCTTACCCAATATTTATTTGAAGCGATATTGGCTGGCGATACTTATTCGGCTGCTTTAAGGAAAGCCAAATTGCGATTGATGGAGATGGAAGGCGTAAACCCTAAATCCTGGTGTGGGTTTGTGCTGATTGGGAAGGGGTAAATAAGTGTATGCGACTGTCTAA
>JAHDBT010000756.1 GCA_020630215.1 Bacteroidota bacterium | reverse complement strand
TCCGACGCTACAAGGTCGTTCATACCTACGGCATTGCAAAATGTCTAGCTCTGTGGGAACGAAGAAGGTAGAAAAACAACCATTACTTTTTCATGGTCGTAATTACGATGCGTTTTTCAGCTCTTAACTGCACATCTTCCTTGCGTTTTTTCTTCATTCCTCTTGTTTTTTGGAGTATTATTTTAAGAGGCTCATTAATATAATCGTAATCACCATCTGATGTTGTATCTAAAGTTGGGAAGGTTTTTGTTTGTGCATTTACTTGTAAAAACTCGGCACCAAATGGAGGAATACAGACAAAAGTATCTGGTATTTCTACTACTTTATTTACTTGATGTGGGCCAATATGGTAGCTGTCTAATAATAAAACCCGTTGTCCATCTGCTAAGTGATAAATAAAGCGAATATTACAGGATTGATTTACTCGCACCGCTACTCTCATTTCTTCATCCTCTTTAAAAATTAGATTTTCGGCTCCTTTATTGGTCCAAATTTCTAGGTTTAGGCCATTGCTTGCATCCTCATCGGTTCTAAACAATTTTAGGTCTTCGTAGGCATTGTTAAAATTATGGGGAATATAGGCAAGTCCTTCCTTTTCAATTAAATTTTTAGGGATATTTATTTCGGCGGTTGCAATCATATTACCTGTTGTTACATCTTTAATATGGCTCAACATATTAATATAGTCTCCTTTATCCCAATAAAATCCTGTAATTACATAATGGTTCCTCGATCTACCGCTTATATCTATCTCGTTGCTAATTTGGCAATTGCCCACTTTCATTAATTGACTACCATAACGCTGTCCAAAATAATTCGCATACTCGCTACTCATTTCGGTATCTTGGTAGGTAAAAGGTTGTAGTAATATATTTTTGCCACTTAGTCCTACTTGTTCTTGTAGGCAGTATGCTAGGTAGTAGCCTGCATCTTCTAGGCTCTCAATATCTTTATCTACAATATCATCAATAGCGGTTAATACTTCGTCTTCTTTAATAGGGCAAGGTGTGCTTTTAGCGCGGCGGTCGATGGCACGCAACACCGTTTTGGTAGTATGTGCATCTCGGTACAATTTGGAGCAATCGAGGTAAAGCTTTAGGGCTTCGGCTTTATTGCCGTTTTTATATTGTTTTTCTGCTTGTGTGTATTTACTGACAATGGCTTGGTAAAGCTCTGCTAGTTGTTCTTTGTAAAAGTTTTTAAGTTCTGCTCTACGTACTAAGGCTAATGCATAGGCCTTTTTTTGTCTACTATCAAAGTGTTCTTCAAACTGAATATCGTGCAGTTCGATGGTAGAAAAAGTATGTACTGATTTTTTAAACGACTGGCTGACTTCCTTATCTACTTGTGATTTTAAAACTTCGGCACGGCTGTTAATGGTTACTCGGATGCTTTCGATAAGCTTAGTACGTGCCGATTCTTTAGCGTCTACTACGGCATCAATTTTTTGGCGTTTGCTATCTACGATGCTGATTCCATAGCCTGTTACAAAAACATCATCGGGATATAAATCGGTTTTCCCACATTTTTGTACCCATTTAGGTGCGCCAATTTGTGCTGATAAACTTTGACCGATGCTTGCTAATAAAAGCAGGGAACAGCAACAGTACAGTAATACCTTTTTTGGTTTCATATTGTATGTTAATAAAGGGGTGATTGAATTGAATTTACGGTGATTGTTGTTTTTTTCACTAAAAAGGAACTATCAAGATAGTAAACCCATTAGACTTCTTTTAGGTAAGAAGGATTAATGGCGAAGCAAAATACGCTTAATAATTTGATTTATAAAATAAGTTATTGTTAGTGAACAAAAAATAATAAACAATTAGTTAGGGCGTGCGCTATACTCAAATATATTTATTTTTTTCTTTTTGTTAAATAACTAAACTGTTAGAATTATTAAATTGTTTTTTTCATGCTGCCGATTTTCAATTGCTGTCCATTAAAAATCCTATACTATACTAAACCACATTAAGTTTTGTGCATTTCCATATTTATTATTTTATCTATT
>JAHDBT010000755.1 GCA_020630215.1 Bacteroidota bacterium | reverse complement strand
GCAGGTGGTCATCAGCGAAGAAAATACCGATCAGCAGGTGGTGTACCATGTGCATACGGGTAAAATTAATAGCATTTTTAAACAACACAGCAATACGGTGTTGAGCAATTGTTTCTACGAAAACCAATTAGTAGCATCGGCAGGCGGCAGCGATAATGATATTTATATATGGGATGCTCGAACGGGCAAACTAAAAACACATATTACAGGCAATGGCAAAAGTTGCTGGGAAGTATCGCTAGGAAAAAACGGCTTGGTTGCATTGGGGCAAACCGATAATGAACTCGAAAAATTGTTTGATTTTGTAAACTTAAAACTGGATTTTGATGCGCCACCTGTAGCTACGTACCCTATGCCTAAAGTTACTCGGCGAAACAAAAATATGCTGCTAGATGCCTATACCTTAAAGGTGGGAAATATTACGATTTTGAATGATAAAAACATCGACCAAGTAATTCGGTCCTACGCACTAAGTCCTGATGGAAGTATTATTATTGGATCGGATGGTTCGTTAAAACGTTATAACACAAAAGGAGCTTTTATACAAAACTTTGTTGGGCATAGCGACGAAATTTGGTCGGTGGCGGTTAGTAAAGATGGTCGCTATTTGGTATCTGGTAGTGCCGACCAAACCATTAAATTATGGAATGCGAAAAGTGGCGAGTGCCTAGCAACTTTATTTGTAGGGAAAGATAATGAATGGGTTTGTTGGAATCCTAAAGGATGTTACGAAGCATCGGCAAGTGGTGAAAAATATATTGGTTGGCACATCAATCAAGGGAGCAGTCAGTTGGCCCAATATTTTCCGCTACAAACTTACCGAGAACGATTCCAAAATCCAGAACTTCTAAAACGCATTATATTACTGGGTAATTACGAAAAAGGCCTCGCCGATTATAAACGCAATAGTACTAAGGAAACCAGCACCATTAATAAGCTTAAAAAAATAGAAGAGGCACGCCCCGAAATTATTAAAATGTTGCCCTTGCCACCTAGCGTGCAATGGCTAAATCCCAGCAACTTAAAAAGTATAAGTAGCAACAACACTTGTGAAGTGCGCTTCAGCATTGCTTCGGATAGTCCTTTAATAGAAGCCAAATTATTGCTAAATGGCCGTCCGATGGAGAAGATGAGAGGCTTTACAAAAACAGGCAGTCATGCGGGTAAAAAAGGTAGTTACAGCTACACGGTTTCGCTAGAAGAAGGTAAAAATATCCTTACCGTATTTGCCAAAAACAAACACAGCGGCATCACTTCCGAAGAACGTCAGGTTACCTATGTTGCCCCTCAATTAGTACAACCTAAACCCAAACCTCAAGCCGAAGACCTCTTTAAACCCAACTTATACCTCCTAAGTGTTGGCGTTTCTGATTACCAAAAAAACGATTTAAATTTAGATTATGCCGATAAAGATGCGACTGCTATTAGCGAACTTTTTAAAGGACAAGAAAGCACTTTGTACAAGAAGGTGCACACCAAAGAATTGACCAACGAAGCGGCAACCCGACTGGCCATTTTAGATGCCTTTGTATGGCTGGAAGAGGAGGCAACCCAAAAGGATGTGGTGATGATTTTTATTGCTTCGCATGGCTTTAATGAGAAAGATAAATTTTACATCCTCCCACACGATGGCGATGAAGAACGCCTACGAGGAACAGGGGTTGATTGGAATGATTTTGTGGAGGTTTTAGGAAATCTTCCTTCCAGAGTATTACTATTTTTAGATGCTTGCCACAGTGGACAGCTAGGGAAAAACATGCTTAAAATGCGTGGCACTATTAGCAATACCGAAGCCCTTCGGGAACTGGGAAGCGATGAGTATGGGGTGGTAATTATGTCTGCATCTACGGGCAAAGAACAGTCGGCAGAAGGTGCAGCATGGGGGCATGGGGCGTTTACCAAAGCTCTCCTTAACGCCCTAGAAAAAGGACAAGCAGATACCAATAATGATAAGGTAATTCACCTAAAAGAATTAGATTGGTTTGTAGCAGAAGAAGTGAAAAAGTTGACCAA
>JAHDBT010000179.1 GCA_020630215.1 Bacteroidota bacterium | reverse complement strand
GCTTGTTAATGGTTTTGTACACCTTAATTGGGAAGAAGTTCATGGGGAATCATTTAGAATTTAGGATTGAAAATTTAGAATTTAAGATTTTTCATATGCTGACGTTAGGAGGGGAGCATTTAAAATTTAGAATCGAAGATTTAAAATTTATTTACCTGCTAACGATGGATTTTTGAAATTTAGATATTGGTTATTATTTGGAATTTGTGACAAGTTTAGTCTAAGCAATTGACACTTTTTGCTACAAGCCGGGAGGCTTAAAACCCGTTTGGCTCAAGCGGAGACGCTTGACCCTGCTGCCCGTTCCAGCCTCACGGCTGGAGCGTAATGGGCTTAAAGCCTCCTGGCTTGAAATCAATTACTTTTAAAGCTTGGATAAACATGTTGAATTTGCGTTTTGATAATTGATTATTATTTGGAATTTGTGTTTTGATAATTGGTTATTAGATTTTATGCTTCCTTTTTCTTAGCCTGTTCCTGCAAATACTTAGAAGTACGATTAGGGCCATTGTGACTCCAACCTGGAGGCATTACCAAATATCGTAGTTTGTTGCGCCAAGTGGATGTTTTTTGTACATCCGTCCAAATATTGGTAAATTCGTGAGTAGCAATTTTAAAAGGATTAAAGGTGTTGATGTTGTTGGTAATGCCATACACGGGGGCATCTTTCTCGTCTTCGGCTATAAAAGTGCCGAAAAGCCGATCCCAGATAATAAGTACGCCGCCATGATTGCGGTCGAGGTATTGTATGTTTACAGCGTGATGTACTCGGTGATGCGAAGGCGTGTTAAAAATAAACTCGATAGGAGCAGGGAGTTTACGTACCAATTCGGTATGTAAGAAAAATTGATAAATGAGGCTGAAGGAGGTCATTATCATTATCATAATGGGATGAAAACCTAATAGCGGTAGCCAGAGCCAGAAACAATATTTGTAGAACAACTCCGTCCAACTTTGACGCAGGGCGGTGGTAAGGTTGTATTTTTGCGACGAATGGTGATTAATATGCGCCGCCCACAAAATGCGTACTTGATGGCTCATGCGATGATGCCAGTAAAAAGAAAAATCATCAGCAAAAAATAGTAGTAGCCATGCCCACCATTGCCAGCCTATATCGAACAAACGATATTGGTATAAAAAGTAAAAAATGGCTAAAAAAACAAATTTCATGACCGTGCCTGTAAAAGCCGAACCAAAACCCATAGCAATGGAAGCCCAACTGTCTTTTTGCTCAAAATTATCGAGGTTTTCTTTATAACTAATGTATAACTCAATGGCTATAAAGATATAGAATAAGGGAACGGCAAAAAAAATCGGATCATTTTCTATCATTGTAGAAGCTATTTATTTGATAAATATTGCTGTTAGTGCGTAGGAAAGGTTAATATACAAAAATCGGGCAAGGATAATTTAAGTATGCCAAGCTAATTATTTCGGCAATTGATTTTAAAATAACTATATTGTGAGGCATTTTTGGAATTTACTCCAAAAAAATCGGCATGTTTATCAAAACGTTTTGCATTTTTTGTTGCAAGCCACAGGCTTGAATACCGTTATGCTCCAGCCAGGAGGCTGGAACAGGCGTTCCTTTTTTTTAGAAAGAAAGGAATGCAGGCTCAAGCGTGTCGCTTGAGCCGTTTGGTACTCAAGCCTGTGGCTTGCAACAAGTGTAAATCACTTCGATAAACAGTCCAAAAAATGCTTTGTTTATTCGTTTTTAAAAAATCCAACAGGTTTATTTAAATAGTAAAAGTTAAAGGTTATAGTGTAGCAGTATGGTAACAAATACCAACTATTAAATCCCCTTTACCAAAACTAAAAAAAACCACTCAAAATTCCTTTTTTTATGTCGGCATCCCTCATATTAAGCATCATCGGTATTTATTTTTTAGTGCTATTTGTTATTTCTTGGGTAACTGGTAAGGACAGCAGCAACGAAGCTTTCTTTATTGGCAACAAAAAATCTCCGTGGTATTTAGTGGCCTTTGGCATGATTGGTGCGTCTTTATCAGGGGTCACCTTTATATCGGTGCCAGGCGTGGTGGGAAATTTAAGCGCAGCAAATGCTAATAGTGCTTTTTCGTACATGCAAATGGTAATGGGCTATATGGTGGGGTATGCGGTTATTGGAACCGTGCTAATGCCCTTGTATTATCGGCTTAACCTCACGTCCATTTATACCTATTTAGAACAGCGTTTTGGCTATTGGTCGTATAAAACAGGTGCCTTTTTTTTCTTGGTATCACGTACCTTGGGCGCATCGTTTAGGGTGTTTTTGGTAGCCATTGTGCTGCAACAATTTGTGTTTGATGCTTGGGGTTTGCCTTTTGCCGTTAATGTGTTATTTACCCTTTTACTTATTTGGGTGTATACTTTAAAAGGAGGCATTCGTACCATTGTTTTTACCGATGCCCTGCAAACCACCTTTATGATTTTAGCCGTTGTTACCGCCGTATGGTGGATAGCGCAGGATATGAATCTTAGTGTTGGACAATTGATAGGGGTGGTGGAAAACAGCGAATTTTCCAAATGGTTTTACTGGGATAACTTTTCGGAAAAACGACACTTTCTTAAACAGTTTATAGGCGGAATGTTTATTGCCATTGCCATGACGGGACTGGACCAAGACATGATGCAGAAAAACAATAGCTGCAAAAACATTCGGGAAGCACAAAAAAACATGTTCAGCTTTAGTGTGGTTATCTTTTTTGTAAATTTATTGTTTTTAGGACTTGGCGCATTGCTCTACATTTACATTCAATCTAAAGGTATTGACATGCCATTGAGAGACGGCAAGGTGGCTACCGACCTACTATTTCCTACTTTAGCGTTAAACTATTTTCCTGTTGGCGTAGGTATTGTATTTTTAATTGGCTTAATTGCAGCCGCTTATTCTAGTGCCGATTCTGCACTTACTGCATTAACAACCTCTTTTTGTATTGACTTTTTAGGCTTCGAAAAACAAAAGGGTAAGGTAAGTGAAAAACAACTAAAACGTACCCGTTATAAAGTACATGTTGCCTTTACCGCTTTATTACTATTTGTCATCTGCTTTTTCTATTACGTACTAAGCAAGGATGTGCTAGGCAACTTATTTAAAATGGCAACGTTTACTTATGGCCCACTACTAGGACTTTATACTTTTGGATTGTTTGTTAAAGGACGAAATATTACCGATTATTTAGCTCCTTTTGTTTGCATCGCTTCTCTTGTTTTATGCATCTTTTTAGATAAGTTTTCAATGGATTTATTTAATGGATACCAAATAGGATTTGAACTTTTATTGATTAATGGCACCCTTACTTTTCTAGGGCTTTTATTAATTTCTAACAAGGAAGAAGGAAGCATTGCCTATATTGCTAATGATAACAACCTGGAAATACTAGACCAATAAAAATTAAACACTGCTCTTTGTTATGCTATCTATTTTTGTAACACTCGCAAAACAGCGTAACATCAATAATTACCATGGACCTAACAAGCTGGTTCCATGCTTTCCTATCTATTTGAAATTTACTTTTATGGAGTAATCACTTAACAGAAGAGGAAGAAAAAATTAATCTTTTTAGAAAATTATTTAGAATTAAAAAAAAAAATTATGACTAGTCAAATGCGTAAAAAACAATGGTCAAAACTTCAAGGAGAATCGTCGTGGAGAATTTTTAAAATCATGTCGGAATTTGTGGAGGGATTTGAAACAATGAATAAAATTGGCCCTTGTGTTTCTATTTACGGCTCGGCACGTACAAAGCCCGATCATCCTTACTACCAAATGTCGGTAGACTTAGCAAGGCTTTTAGTAGAAGAAGGTTTTGGCGTAATAACAGGCGGTGGCCCAGGTATTATGGAAGCCGCTAACAAAGGCGCACACGAAGCCAATGGAAAATCAGTAGGATTAAACATCGACCTTCCACACGAGCAATATCACAATCCTTATATTGATGCAGATAAGTTATTAAATCACCGCTACTTTTTTGTACGTAAAGTAATGTTTGTAAAATACGGACAAGCGTTTGTTTTTATGCCTGGCGGCTTTGGCACTTTAGATGAAATGTTTGAATGCTTAACTTTAATCCAAACTCAAAAAATTGATCCCGTACCTGTAATACTTGTAGGCACCGCATTTTGGAAAGGCTTAATAGAATGGATGAAAACGGTTATGCTAGAAGAAAACAACAATATCAGTCCCAAAGATTTAGATTTATTACCAGTTACAGATGACCTTAATGAAGTAGTAAAAATAATTCAAGATTTTGAAGGTACGCTGAAGCCTAATTTTTAGTAAGTGGTACTGGGTACTTGGTAGATGGTATTTGGACGGCTGCGCTGCGCCGTATGGTGGATGTGAAAATTCATATCCTTTAAAATAAGCAGGTCAAGTATCCACAAACCTAAGAATATCGAATCTCGAATATTAAAAGAACGAACGCATTTTTTATTTGTATTTTTCCCTTGCTAGTAGTAGTTTTTTAAGAAAAATGTGTACTTTTATCGTTCCTAATCTGAAAAAAAGAAATCGAGATTCGGTATTCCTATCTACTATTAAAAAAAAGCAGGCTCAATAAACCAACACTACTAGACGTTTATCTTGTAGAATTAGCATTACTAAGAAAAAATATTAGCTCCATGCAGATAAAGGCAAAATTATTACTGCCACTACTACTAACTATTTTATGCTCTTTTGTGGGAATTCCTGAAACGGCCAACCATCAGGTAACACCTCAGTACCCCAAAGATTATTTTAGAGCGCCGCTTGACATTCCTATACAACTTTCTGGCACTTTTGGCGAACTGCGTACCAATCATTTCCATGCAGGCTTAGATATTAAAACAGGTGGACAAGAAAACCTGAGTATTTATGCCGTTGCAGAGGGCTATGTGTCTCGCATTAAGGTATCGCCTAAAGGGTATGGCAATGCGCTGTATATCGACCATCCAAATGGTTTTACAAGCGTGTATGCACACCTCAACAAGTTTACTGGCGATATTGGTAAATACATTAAAAAACGACAATACGAAGAACAAGAATTTGCGCTAGATATTACCGTCCCCCCCCACTTTTTAAATGTCCAAAAATCGCAGGTAGTTGCTAAGTCGGGCAACACGGGCAGTTCGGGCGGGCCACACCTACATTTCGAAATTAGAGATACACAAACCGAAGAAGCTTTAAATCCTTTGTTGTTTGGAATTGCCGTAAAAGACAATGTAAAACCACAAATCAATCAAATAGCTACCTACCACATCAACAACGAAAATCAGAATTATAAAAAACACAAAATATACACGGTTAAAAGAAGCAATGGTGTTTACAAGCCATCCGTTAATGTAATAAAAGTAGGGTCTACCAAAGTAGGTTTGGGCATTAAAGCTTACGATAAACAAACCGGCATGTATCACCTAAATGGTATTTACAGCTTAAACTTACTAGACAATGGAATGCCGATTTATTCCTTTGAAATGGATCGTATTGCTTTTGACGAGAGCAGGTATATTAATTGCCATATTGATTATCCACATAAAAAAAGAGGCGGTGGCTTAATGCAAAAATGCTTTAAAGAACCTGGCAATCAATTAACCATTTATGAAGATGTAGTAAATCAAGGATTAATAGATTTATCGGATGGAGCTTTGCATAAAATTACCTATGAAGTAAAAGATGTAGTAGGAAATACTTCTACCGCTGCCTTTATGCTGCAATACGATGCCACACAAGCCGCCCCTAATTGGACGAGCGACTACACCAAAAGATTTCCTTACGACTTAGATAATGAGTTTCAAAATTCGATGATTCGTGTGTACTTTCCTTACGGCACGTTTTACAACAATTTAGATTTCCAGTACAAACTCACCGAATCTACCAAAAAAAGTGTGTTCTCTACTTACCACGAATTACACAACAATAAAACGCCTGTACACAATTACTTCGATGTAAGTATTAAGCCGCTAGGTTTGCCCAGCTACCTGTACGAGAAAGCCCTCATTGTTTACAAAACGTCTAGCAAAGGTAAAGCCCGTGCAGTAGGCGGCGAATGGGACGGAGAAATGCTAAAAGCTAAATCGCGCGAGTTTGGTACCTACTATATTACTGCCGATACAATTGCGCCTAGCATCAAAGCTATTAACATTTACAATGGCAAGGTAATGAGCAAAAATACCACCATTAGCATGAATATTTACGATGGCTTATCGGGCATAAAATCTTACGATGCTTATATTGATGGGGAATGGATTTTAATGAACTACGACAAAAAATCGGGCCGCCTACGCTACTATTTTGATGAACGAGTACCCAAAGGGAAACACGAATTTAAACTGGTAGTAGTGGATGAACGAGATAATGAAAAGACCTACGTAGCTAAGTTTACGAGGTAGGCTTTTGAAAAAAGATAAAAATCCCCTACTACATGAATCCTCCAAACCAACAACAACAGCAAACAGCAAACGCCAATTTACAAAAACTCTACCTTTACGGACGTATCGGCATCGCAGCTGCATTTTTAGGTTGCATTGCCGATATACTGCTGCTCTACGCCCCACAAGGCGGCTACGAAAATATGGATTACCTCTTTTTTCACGATATAAGTCCAACACGTTTAATGCTAGGCCATTTCCTCGGCATCCTATTTATTCCGTTTGAGTTGATTGGTTTTTTGCAGGTGTTTCAAATGATTAAAAAGGCAGGTAATAAATGGTTGGTGCCTTTGGTAATAGCAACTATTTATGTAATGGTTGTAGGTGTTACCTATCACGGCATGATGGGACAAATGGGCAGCTTTTTGCATTTTGGGGCAAAAACAGGCATTAGCAGCAACCCACTTTTTGTGGATACAGTTACAACTATGAAAGCCTATTTTGAACCATTGGGTTTTGTGTTGTTTCTGGTATTTCTGTTTATATCGTTAAGCCTCTCTTATTTAATTTTTACCAATAAAACCTACTATCCTAAATGGATGGCTTTTGCTGCGCCCTTGTTCAGCTATATTGTTTTCTTTTTACTCTACACCATTGTTCCTAGCATTGGTGGGCTGTTTATTGTGGCTGGATTTAATTTGTCTATTCTTATTTTACTAGCGGCCTCTACTTATGCGCTTCGGGAAATGGCTAGAGATTAAATAATTTTATCATTTTCTTTCGGGCATCTCGACTATCCTCAATGACCAGTAAACTACTGACTACTAAAAAAAAAAAATCAAAACTCCTCCAGCCACATTAGTAGTACCTTTTTTTCAAATTGTTCTAGGTCGTTTTGCCATTTATTGAGGAGCATTTTGCAGGCAATGGGGGGGAGATCTTTAAAAATATAGGTGGTCCAATTTTCTATTTCTACGTCTATTAAATTTAGGTTGCCGGCTGCAATTTGTGGTTCGGTAAAATTGGCAAGTACAAACTCGTTTAAGCTGCCAAAATAAGTTCGCAACTCTGCGGCGTGGTTTTGTTCTAGCATCAACTTATTTACTAGCGGAGCTTTCGATTCTCCTAGCGGCATTTCATTTACCTCTTGCAATAGCGAATCCAATAAACCCTGCCCTGTTTGTACCAATTGATTAAAAGCAACTACCGCTTCTCCTTCTGCTATCTCTGTATTCAATGCTTGCTTGGCAGCAATTTGCTCGTAGTAAACATTATTTTTTGTTGTTTTGTAAGGCGTAAAATTCTCTAGCAACACATACCTATCTCGTTTATACATGCTAGAACTTTCATACTCATCAAATTGCGATTTAAGGTGTTCTCCCATATACAATACCTGCTCATTAGGGTTACCAATGGTTTCCAACTCTACCCAATATACTTCGGCATCGTCTTTAAACATAATGCGTAAATTATGGAGTTTGTTCGGATTGGTTTCGTAATCAACAAAGCTTACTTGTTCCCAATTTACGCCTTTGCTGGTTGCTTGTAATCGTAGGGTTATAAAATTGGCTTGTAGGGCTAATATTTGTTCGGTACGCAAACTTTTCATCTTTTTTCTGGAAGCCTTATTTTTCGGCCATTTCATAATGCCTATCATTTTTTTTACGCCAATAATATGCTTGTTTAAATCTGCTACCTTATCATTTTTTAAAGCGGCTACAAAATCAATTGCTAATTGATGCGTCGCATTAATAGTTGCAGTCGATACCTTAGTTTCGTTTTTATATGGTACGATTTTCTTCTTGGCCATCGTTTCCCGAAATGAAAAAACAACCAAGCAAATTAATAAAAGCCAACAAAAACGTTTTGGGTAAATCATGATTTAATTTTTACTTTTTCTAGGAGGAAAACCATACAACTACACAAAAATAACGTCCTTTTCAATAATATAGTTTGTACAACGTTGTAGGAATGTTACTATTTTACAACGAGTAGAAAGTACTTTAGTATAATGTAGAAAGATTACTCGCTACGCTCATTTTGTAAATAATTGGATTCGCCTATACTAAAAACTACCGAGCAAATAGCAAAATCGAAGCCCTCTTTCTACTTAAAGCGAAGCGTACCTTCTACTTGCTACTACTCGAATGCAGAATAGAAATATAATTATCCTTTTCAAAAATAAAACCAATTTAAAATGAATACATCAAATAGCACTAAACAGCGTATACAACAGCTCGAAAAACAAGTACAACAATTTCAGCGTTTGAGCCTGTTGAGTTTACTAAGCATCCTTGCTTTTATTTTAATGAGCGTAATGGATAAGCCACTACAAGATACCGCTAAAAATGCCAATGCCGATAAAGATAACTTGCGTGCTAGAAGTTTAAGTTTGGTAAACGAACAAGGAAAAGTAGTACTCACCTTACGTGCCGAAGCCTTAGCAGGACTCCTAACCATCAACAACAACGAAGGACAAGAAATCATTTCGCTAGGAGCCGATTCTAAAGGGCAAGGCAGCCTGCTACAAATGAGCAATCCTAAAAGCGATAACATGATACAAATTCGCTCGAATGCCGAAAATAGTGCCGTAAAACTATACGACAACGACCGCAAAAGCATGATTTACCTAGGAGAAGACAAACGCAATAAAGGAGCTGGCTACCTGTTTTTAAGCGAAAACGGCCAACAAAAAATGATGTTCGATACCCACGAAGGAATGATTCATGTAGCCAATGAAGATAGTAAAACAGGCTTTGTGCAATTTCCTAAAAAGAATTAATTAATTGTCTGAATTTGGATGAACTGGATGTATGGATTTTTTGGATGTTATGCTGATGTAATTGTCTGAAATTTGTATTCCTTTGTAGGAATAATCGTCAACATGACAAAAAATCAAAGTTCAAAATTCAAAGTTCAAAAATCAGCAATCAGCAATCAGCAATCTAAAGCAGCTTTTTCAAATCCATTAACGATGGTAAAACCCTAGCATGGGGTACTTGTGCCAATCGTTTTTGGGGATGGTGCCCAATAGGAATCAACGCACAATCAACACCAATGGCGTGGGCAACTTCGGCATCGTGTGTGGTGTCGCCTACTAGCAAAACTTGGGTGGGATTGATGGAGAGCGATTGGATTAAACGTTTCCCATTATCTACTTTGCTGCCTGCCTGATTGTTGTGCAAACCACTAACTTTTTCAAAATAAGCGGCTACCTCATAATGCTGTACAATATCTAATAAACTATCGTGTTTTGCTGCCGATAAAATGGATTGCCCAATGCCTTGCGACTGTGTATGTTGCAGTATAGATTTAGCATCTGCGTGTAAATCGCAATTCCTAATTTGTTCGTCGTATGCTCCAATAAACCTATCGCATAAAGTGGCAAAAGGCGTGTGGTTAAAATCGAAACCAATTTTGCGGTAATAGTCAATCACAGGAAAATCGAAGACCTCGTGATAACTTGTTAAATTGAGGATGGGTTTTTGGTGGTCTTGTAGGAGTTGGTTTACAAGGTCGATGCACAAATGTACATCGTTGAGTAAAGTGCCGTTCCAGTCCCAAATAATGTGCTGGTATTTTTTCATGATGGCTTGCATTTTTTTAGGGCGATGAATTGGAAGTCTAAATTTATGGCTTCCCAATATACTAGTTTACAACTATTTAAAGTTATTAGCTAGGCGAGTATTGGTTGATGTTTTTGGACTTGCAAAAATAGATACTTAAATTAGCCCAATCAAATCTTTCAAACAAAAAATAGTATGCAACACCTAGTACACTTATTGGTCTTTACTTTTTTATTATACCTATTGCCCAACCTATCAACACAAGCACAAGAAAAATTAACTTGGGAACAAATGGGCGATGTAACCTTTGAAGATAAATACCTAGAAGAAGAGGATGGTTATTATTGGTATCCTACCTTTGGCGAAACCCCTAAAAAATACGATGGCAAGGAAGTACTTATTACAGGTTACATTATTCCTGTAGATATTTACAATGGCTTTTATGTACTGTCGAAATACAACAATTCTGCCTGCTTTTTTTGCGGCGGCGGCGGTCCCGAAACCATTGTAGAACTAGAATTTGATGCTAAAAAAAGACGCTATAAAATGGATGAGTTTATAAGCTTTAAAGGCACCTTTGAACTTAACCGAGACAATATTGACCACTGCAATTACATTTTAAAAAATGCGGTAGAGGTGAAGTAGAAATGGAATTGTTTTATTGTTCATTGGCTTTATTGTTGAATAATTTCACTTATCTTCCCCCCTAAATAAAGCTGTAATTCCCCCCTAAATAGCCCTAAAATACCGTTTTCCCAAAACCAAATTTACCACCTACTAACGGAAATGATTTTTTTTATCTTCAATTTTTGACTAAATTACATCAATATATGGCATGTTTCATTTTTCTAGGATTTTAGTTAACACTTTAAAGCGGCGAAGCGTAGCGTAGCCGTCTAAATACCATGTACCATGTACCCTCTACCAAAAAAAGTGTAAACTACTAATTGAAACATGCCTAATATACGTAGGTTTTTTTTTGAATGGCAATGATGAAGGGACGGTTTATACGATATAATAGGCAATGGCTACATGGCTGTTGGCATAAAATGCTGATGTTATTACTAGTACTACTGCTGGTAATACAAGCATATCCATTAAGCGCACAACAAAGTAAAGCATTAAGAGGTTTGGTGGATCAAATTGTAGCCGAACATCAAAAAGAAGCACCAACACAAGCCTTGGTAGTGGGCATTATTGATGGGGAGTATGTATATAAATACAGCTACGGGCAACTAGCTCCTAATACCCCCTATGCGCCCGATAGCAGCACCCTTTTTCATATTGGGTCTATTACCAAAGTTTTTACCACTTCCCTACTCGTTGCCCTCGAAAAAGACCACTGCCTTTCCCTCTCCGATACCATTACACAATACCTACCCGATTCTTTAGCCAACAATCCGTTTTTAAATAAAATTACCCTAGAGCAACTGGCCACACACACATCGGGCTTGCCTAAAAAACCTTTTAATATTCCGCCTACGCTTATTTATAAAGATAATCCGTATGCCAATTACCAAATAAAAGATGCCTACCATTTTTTAATGCAATTTAGACCCACACCTCGCAAGAAAAAACGAGGCAACAAACACCACTTTAATTACTCTCATTTTGGAATGGGACTCCTAGCCCATCTCCTAGAAAATGCTTCGGGTATGACCTACGACTCGATGCTGCACAAATACATTACTACGCCCCTAAACATGCAGGATACACACCTACTGCTAAATGAAGACCAATACAAACGCCTAGCAAAAGGACATCATTTTAGCGGACGAAAAGCCAACGAATTGTACTATGCCTCTTTATATGGCTCAGAAGGTTTGCGCTCTACCTTAGAGGATATGCTGCGTTTTGTGCAAGCCAATATGCAACTGCACCAAAACTACGAATTAGATGAAGTACTAAGCGTTTGCCACGAACCCCAATTCCCAGCTAATATGAGATCAGTGCAAGTAGCTTATGGATGGTATGTGATTTCGCATGGCAAAAAAAAGCAGCCAACTATTATTACACATAGTGGCCGCACAGGAGGATATAGTAATTATATTGCCTTTGAAAAAGAACGGCAAGTAGGGGTCGTTATTCTATCGAACTCTGCTAATAGAATAGACGAAATAGGAATTGATATTATTGAATTGCTGTTGCGTTGAAATTGGCATTTAGCCTTATTAAAATAAAAAAATCATATTGCATACTTAAATATAACAACAACAATTACCCCAATAATAAGAACGACATAAAAAATAATAATGGCAAGTATCGCAATACCAACAAACTTATAAAATGATTTTAAATTTAAAAAAGCCTTTTGCATTTGACTATTGCTTTGACTGGCAAGTCCGCTTTTAGTAGCATCAGCAAAACGAAATAAGTACAAAGAAGGGAATATGTATACAATAGCAAAAACTACAAAGACTAAACCAAATAAGGCCCCATACCCATAAGAAGCCATCCCTGCCATTGCTAATAAACTAGAACCCAATGCCGCTATTACAATCGAACCTAGTATTATAAGACCTGCAATAAAAAATCCTACTATTGCTAAAAAAGTAGACCAAGAGGCTGTTTCTTTAAGGTATTTTTGAGCTGTTTTTTCAATTCTTAATTCTTCTTCATTGATATCGTATAGTGTATCCTTCATATTTTTTTAGTTTGGTAACGGTAAAAATAACTTAGTAACGTTTAAAAAATAAATCCGACAATTTGTACGTAGAGGTTTTGTGCTTAGACAAGGCGCAAAACGCAGCCATAGCCTAAGCTACGGCGAGTATTTGCAACGCAGGATAAGTGCAAAAGATCAAGTAGAAATGACGGAGTTATTTTTTATGCGTTACTTAT
>JAHDBT010000178.1 GCA_020630215.1 Bacteroidota bacterium | reverse complement strand
TTAGCTAATTCCATTTCTTCTGGCGACATGTTTTCTATGCTTATAACTTCTGCTGCTCTTTTTACGCCTTCATTTGCTAAGTTTATGTTAGGTTGTTTAGGATTATGAATACTCTCGTAAATTAAATCTAACCAATCCCTATAATTTTGTGGTGTTGTATCATCCTTGTAATTAGGATTTAAAAATATCAATTCGTGGTTAAATAGTTTTCGTTCTATGCCCTTCAAATTTTTCGGATTTAAATTCGATATCAACACTTCATCTTTATAAATTTCGTGGGTACTTTTATTTATTTTATAGGGGGCTGTCATCACAACAATCGTATAAACCGTTTTCTCAACAGAATAATCTTCTGATGTTCTTTGTTGCTCGGTTATTGCTTGTAAATGATAGTGTAGAAACCTGTCAAAATTATGATCATATTCTACTTTTTGTATTTCTATGACAATACGTTTTTTGGTATCTTCAGCAAAAATATCATATCTAAAATTTACACTTCCAACTTTGGGTTGAAAAGATTTTTCTGTTTCTATTTTTACTGGCTCTACTTCTATTCCCACAATATCTTTTACAAAAGCCTTAAAAACAATTTTGTCTGTAAAAGCTTTTTTAAAAAACACTTCATTATCTAATCTTGCTAACATCTTGTTTAACTTTCTACAAATTTAATTAAAATAAAGGAGCAAGCCAAAAATAATCTATTTATAGCAAAGCCATCCAAATACCCTCTACCAAATACCAAAACACCAAATACCCATTTATAGGTACAAAAAGCCGACTATAAGAGTATTGAATGGCTTATAACTACTCCGTATCTTTGTCTCATACTTAGGCAAGTTTTTACCCCTTCATTTTATTTAACATTAAGTAATTGGGGAAGAAACATTTGTTAAAATGAGTTTATCTTCTTAAATATCAGTTGCTTAAACTTGCACAAGACACCTATTCAATAATTAATTATTGAATAGCTAGGAAATTATTACCCTAGAGTTCGATTAATTTAATATCTTTAATTCCATTTTTACCTCAAAAGGAACCTAGACTAAAGCAACAAACGCTTTTAAAAGTATGCTTCTTTTGGCTAGGTTCGCAACACAAGCGAGCAACTAATTTTAACAAATTATCATTTAAACTATGAAAAAATTCACAACTCAGTTATTGGCTGTCCTAGTAGTAGGTGTATTTTGCACTTTCCTATATAGCTGCCAAGGAGATGGCGGCAATAGAAAAGTCGTAAAAATAAAAGACAATAAATCTACTAGCAGTAGTACCAACAAAAGTACGGCTGCTCCCGAAACCAACGAAGGTGCGGATGTGCCTGCCGAACAAGGCGGAAAAGGCTTCCCTGCTATTGCCGCAGAACAAGGCTGGGAAACCAATACCGAAGTTTCGGTTTACGGTTCTCCTGATGCTAAAAAGGGAGGTGCTTTGAAAATGGCACTAGTAGAATATCCTGCTACCTTACGTACAGAGGGGAAAGATTCGAGAAGCCAGGTAATTAGTATTATTGGGAGTATGGTGTATGAAGGTTTGTTAGGATTAGATGCAAAAACCTTAAAATATACTCCTTCTCTAGCTTCTCACTGGAAAATTTCGGAAGATAAAATGACCTATTCTTTTAGAATAGATCCTCGTGCGAAATGGTCGGATGGTAAACCTGTTGTTGCAAAAGATGTAGTAGCAACGTGGAAGTTATTGATGGATCCAGGCATTGAAGACCCTTCTAACCAAGGTACTTATGGTAAATTTAATGAGCCTGTTGCCAAAAGTAAATATATTGTAGAAGTAAAATGTAAAGAACAAAACTGGCGTAACTTTTTATACTTTTCTGGTAGCATGAAAATTTTTCCTGCTCATCACCTAGAAAAAATTGATGGCGCTGGCTACCTTAAAAAATACCAATACCAAATGTTGCCTGGTACAGGTCCTTATATTGTTGATTTAGACAAAACTAAAAAACCAGAATTATTGGTATTAAAACGTCGTACTGATTATTGGGCGGCTAACGACCCTACTAATGTAGGTACTTATAACTTTGACGAGCTGCAGTTTGTATTTATTTTAGATGATCGCTTAAAATTAGAGAAATTTAAAAAAGGTGATTTTGACTACTACGAACCTAGCCGTGCGCAATGGTGGAAGGAAGAGTTGAATGCCGAAAATATTGACAATATCAAACGTGGACTCATCCAAAAACGCAAAATATTTAACTCTAAACCTTTAGGTACTTCGGGCTTAGTATTTAATACCTTAGAAGCTCCTTTTGATGATATTAAAGTACGTAAAGCTTTTGCCTATGCATGGAATGTAGACGAGTTGAACGAAAAACTGTTTTACGATGAGTATGTTCGTTGCGTATCTTATTACCAAGGTAGTGTTTATCAAAACCCTAGCAACCCAATACCAACTTACAATCCTGATAAAGCAGTAAAATTATTAGAGGAAGCTGGCTACAAGAAAAAGGCTGGTGAAAAATACTTATTTAAAGATGGTAAACCTTTAGAAGTAGACTTAGAAATTATTCAAAGCTTTGAGCGTATACTTACACCTTACCAACAGGATTTAGAGCAAATTGGCGTAAAACTAAACCTCAAATTTGTAACACCACAAGCACGTTTCGAGAAGATGCTGAAACGTCAATTCAAAATGTCTTTTACTAGCTGGACAGGCTTATTCTTCCCTAATCCAGAAAGCTCGATGCACTCTGATTATGCCGAAAAACCAGAAACAAACAATGTTAGTGGTATGAAAGAACCTAAAATTGATAGACTTTGCGAACGCTACGATGCAAGTTACGATATTTCGGAAAGAATTCAAATATTACAGGAAGTAGATAAAATTGCCGTTGAAGGACAATACTACGCTTTTGGATGGGTTGCTCCTTATGGCGTACGTTGTGTATACTGGAATAAGTTTGATATGCCTGAGTGGGGCTTGAGCTACACAGGCGACTTTGACACTGTACTAGCCCTTTGGTGGTACGACGAAGACAAAGCAAAACAATTAGATGCGGCGATAAAAGACAAATCTAAAACCTTAAAAACAGAACCTGTAATAGTAGATTACTGGAACAAACGAGGTAAGTAATTAGTATGTATTTTGGGATACTTACCTACTGTCCTTAATTATGACACTTGATTGAAAATTGATCTTTTTACATTCCGTAATTTTAGGATCATCAATTTAACCATACACTTTCCTATCTTTCCGTAAAAAATAGGAAAGTGTATGCCTTTCTTTTTTATTCATCATCAGTATAGCCAACTATAACTGGACTAAACTAAGTAAGTTGCTAGTTATAGGTTAAAGGTTTTTTGTTATAAGCCATTTCCTTCATTATTACCTATCGTAGTTAACAAAAAACTTTTAACTCCTAAGCACTTAAATAAGCAATATCACTTAGCATAAAATAGCACAATGTATGTTTAAATATATACTCAAACGTTTACTCCTAATGATACCAACTTTTTTTGGTACAACTTTTATGGTATTTTCCATTTTGGCAGTTGTACCTGGTGGTCCCTTCGAAAAAGCTGTGATGCAGCTGAAACAACAAGGTGTAGAAGGCGGCGAAGTAACAGGCGGTTCGGCAGGAGTAACCGATAGCGGACAATTAACCCCCGAAGTACTAGAAAAATTACGTAAACAATTTGGTTTAGATAAGCCCTTATTGATACGTTATTTTATTTGGCTAGGAATGTATCCTCGCGAAACAAAAGATAAAATTGTAAAAATTGGGGAGCCTTTTAGGGAAAATGTAGAATACATTAAAAAAGGCAATGCCACCTACGAAATTCAAAAATGGGTACGAGCCGAAGAGCAGGATGGCAAGTTGGTGATTGCCGAAAGTGGCGTAGGCAGCGATTTTAAGTTTGGCGACGACTATGACGAACTCCCTCCATACGACCAAATCGGCGAATGGTACGAATCGAACAGTTGGCAAGTTAGGGAGCAAAAAGATGGGGAGGTAAACCTCGTACAAACCGCCTTTAGTGGCATTTTTACGGGCGATTTAGGCACCTCCTACGTATATCACGAACCCGTAAGCAAGTTAATATGGGATAGGCTGCATATTTCCGCCTATTTTGGCATTATAAGTTTTATTCTTACCTACCTTATTTGTATTCCACTAGGTATTTGGAAAGGCGTAAAAAATGGCTCCAAATTCGATATGGCATCAAGTGCGCTTATTTTTATAGGCTACTCTATTCCTGGTTTTGTATTAGGAGCCGTACTACTCGTATTATTTGGAGGAGGTAGCTTTTGGGATATATTTCCATTAGGTGGTTTCCGTTCGCCAAATTATGATGAGTTGAGTTTTTTCGGTAAAATTTTCGACCAACTGCACCATACCTTTTTACCTATGGTATGTTATATGGTGAGTTCTTTTGCAACACTAACCATTTTAATGAAAAACTCCTTACTAGAAAACCTAGGGCAAGATTATGTGCGTACCGCCTTTGCCAAAGGATTACCAGAAAAAATAGTGATTTTTAGCCATGCCCTCCGCAACTCTCTAATTCCAATTGCAGCAGGTATTGGTGGTATTATAGGCGTATTTTTAGCAGGTTCTTACCTTATCGAAAAAGTATTTAATATACACGGTATTGGGCTGCTAGGCTACGAAGCCATTGTAAAAGTAGATTATCCCGTGTTTTTGGGTTTCTTGGTTATCTCTATCGTTACCCGTATTCTAGGCAATCTTATTTCTGATATGGCTTATGTACTTGTTGATCCTCGTATTAAGCTGGATTAATGTAATTATTGGTTAAAGGTTTAGGGTTAAAAGTTATCAGTTAAATAACTCAAAACCTAAAACTTATAACCTATACTAGTCCCCAAAAACCCATAATCATTTTAATAAATAACAGACTATAAAAATAACAGCCCAATGAGCAATAGCACAACGGCAACAAAGCCAGAACAAAGCTTTAAGTCTGAATCGATACTTCAAAAACGCTGGAGAAATTTCAAGAAAATTAAGCGTGCTTATTATTCGCTTATCATTATTGGCACCTTGTACTTAGTGTCTTTTTTCAATCCAATTTTGGTAAATAACAAGCCTTTAATTCTAAAACACAATGGCAGTTTTTACTTTCCTGCCTTTGGCGATTTATTTGGCGGCATTTTACCCGTAGGCTACTACGAAGGTTCGCATTTTGGACAAACCAAGGTGTTTGGAGAAAACCATTATGGGCCTCCTCACTTTAGACAATTAAAAAAACAATTTAAGGAAGAAGGAAAAGGTAATTGGATGCTGATGCCCATTTACCCGTATAATCCAGTAGAGGATATGCTAAGTGAACTTCCCGAAGGCGTTAGCCCTCCTACCCGACCCGACAGGACCCACATTATTGGCTTAGACAATCGGGGTAGGGATGTTTTTGCACGGCTGGTTTATGGCTTCCAAATTTCTTTATCTTTTGCCTTGCTCATTACTTTTTTAAGTTATGTAGTAGGTATTTTGTTTGGCGCAACCCTAGGCTATTTTGGTGGCAAAGTAGATTTATACGGCGTGCGCCTAATAGAAATTTTTAGTGGCATCCCCTTCCTCTTTACCATCATGATTTTAGTATCCTTCCTTAATCCTTCGTTTTTATTACTAGTAGGTTTATTGGTACTGCTAAAAGGATGGATTGGCACCTGCTATTTTATTAGAGGCGAGTTTTTTAGAGAAAAAGCCAAAGAGTATGTTGCCGCAGCTACTGCAATGGGGCAATCGACTCCTAAAATTATGTTTAAGCATATTTTACCCAACTCTTTAGTGCCTATTATTACTTTTGCACCCTTCTCTATTGTAGGAAGTATTTTTAGCTTAGTAAGCTTAGATTATCTAGGCTTTGGCTTACGTCCTCCTACACCAAGTTGGGGCGAGTTAATTAGCCAAGGTATGAGCGACATTACTTATTGGTGGCTTATTATTGCCGCTTTTATGGCTATGTTCCTCACGCTTATGTCTATTACCTTTATTGGCGAAGGCGCACGTCAAGCATTCGATCCTAGAGAACATAGTCGTTTGCGCTAGGTTTTTGTAGCAGGTAGAAGGTAGCTTCATTAAAAGTAGAAAGTACTTTTGTAGAAGGTAGAAGGTAACTGCACTTTGTTAAAAGTAGAAAGTACTTTTGTAGAAAGTAGAAGGTAACTGCACTTCGTTAAAAGTAGAAAGTACTTTTGTAGAAGGTAGAAGGTAGCTGCACTTCGTTAAAAGTAGAAAACAGAAAACAGAAAATAGAAAATAGAAACATCAAAAAAAGCCGCTATTCTTTTTATAGAATAGCGGCTTTTGTGTATATTTTATTTAGGTGAAGTAGCGGCAAACGGTTACACTTTTGCTCAAGTAAAACGCTAACCCATGCTGCCCGGTCCAGCCTCCCGGCTGGAGCGTAACGGGCCTAAAGCCTCCAGGCTTAATGTCAAAAATTTTAACCGTCGGCAGGAAAAAAATCATATTTCAAGAATCAAAAATCCCCACGTCAGCATATAAAAAATTTTAAATTCTAAATCTTCGATCTTAAATTTTAAATGCGCTCCTCCTAAGTAAACTTCCTCATTCGGTCTTCAATATTCCTTATTCGATATTCAAAAAAGAAAATTAAAAGGGATGAGAAATAGCAACCAAAAATTTTAATCTTGAATAACCAATTTACCTGCCTGTACTTTATTGCCATTGGCAACAATTTGGTATTGGTATAAACCTGCTGGCCAGCTTTGTTGGCGTTTTACTTGCAAGCTATTACCTAGTATTTTTTCTTGGTGTACCAAACGTCCTGTTAAGTCAAACAGTTGGAAATTACAATTAAGGGGGGCTTGTGTAGCTGCCAAGTCTATCTGTACCATATTAGTAAACGGATTGGGATGAACTTGTGCTTGCACTTCATTTGTTAAATCGTTTGCTATACCTGTAATTGCTGCTGCATCGAAAGTATAAAACCAATCAATGCCTGCTTCCACTAAGTGTCCTGTGTTTGGCTCATCTGATATTTCAAAAGCAATTTGAAGATTGCTAAGGTTATCGGTATAATCACGAATCCTTACCAAATTTATTGCCCAGCCTTCTTGGTCGTCGTATACTTCTATTTCGTAAGTATCAGTACCATCATCTAGGGTTACCGTTAACTCATCATTTGGCGAGCCATTTCCTCCATCGTTAAAAAACCAACGTTCATAGCTTAAATAAGGCTCCGTAGCATTTGATAAATCAAAAACGGGAGAAGTTAAAATAGTTGTCCCATCATCTACATCATCAAAACCTGCGCCGCCACCGCCATTACCCGTTATATAACACTGACTTCCTAAGTCGCCAGGCACATCCACATCAGGATTGCAAATCTGTCCTTGATAAGACGTACCTATTGGCACTCCTCTTTCCCATATACCGCTAAGAGCATTGCCACTAACTGTCCAGCCAAAATCCAAGTTAAAATCGTCGTAGTATCCAGGAGTCAGTTCAAGAACAATAGCACCAAATTCGGCATCTACCTCGTTATTACCTAAAGTATTGGTATTATATCCCCATTGTCCAGCTACTATTTCATAAGAACCAGGTAAAAAATTAGGGACAGTAAAGTTTCCATTTTCATCCGTTGTTACTTCATAGGTAAATTCGTCATTATAAATTAAAACTTGTGCGTTGTTTACCGCCTCGCTTGTAACGTCATCAATTACCGATCCGTCAATGGCAATAGTTGGCAAAGGTATTAGTTCTACATTAAAGTTTTCTTGTATGCCGTTCTCAAACACCAAGGTAATAAGAAAAGGTTCGTAACCCGGTTTGCTATAGGTAACGGTATAAAGTCCAGTTGATGTTGTACCAGTTTGATAATCGCCCGTTAAATCCGTACTTGCAGTAATTCCTAAATCGTCTATACTAACAGTTACCCCAAAAAGAGGTGCTCCTGTTTCACTATCAGTTGCAGTACCTCCTAAGTAGGCTGCTTGAATATATTCTGGTTGTAAAACAAACAAACCTTTTTCAATATCGCTTGCAATAATAAGTCCCGATGGTAAATAAGGATATACCCCCCAACATCCGTTAAAGCCATCTCCTTCCATATCGTAGGCTGTATCATAATGTCCTACTTCTACTATAAAATCGGGAAAAGTAGCATCGTGAATGGTAACGCCATCTCGGTAATACGACGTAATAATAAAATTACCCCGCACAAACGAATTATGAGGAATTACGCCCGAACCAGGGCTAGATTGTATACGGTCTACTTCTTTAATATCGGTTACATCTTCTACATTATACGACCCAATAAATCCGCCACTTACTTCATCGGTGGTAAATACGTGTTTGCCATCAGTAGAAGCCCAAACATTGTGGGCAAAATCGTTAGGGGTAGCCGTAAAACCTAGCACAACAGGATTACTTCTATCAGATAAATCAACGGCACTTAAAATACCGTCGTTAATTTCTGCTGCCCACATCAAATCGTTTTTCACATAGGCATCATGTATATAACGTTGGTCGTAAATACCTACTACGGGAGGATTTAGGGGGTTTTCGTTTAAATCTAAAATAATTGCTCCACCTACACCTACATTACTGCCTAAAATATAAGCATATCCTTTTTCGTCGATAAAAACATTGTGTGCTGTTTGCATATCCATTGGATAGTTAGGGTCGTCTTGCCCTGTCCACCAATATTCTTGCACACTAGGAACTTGATTTGTTAAACCTGATAAATCAATAATTAACAAACCATCATCTCCTTCGTTGGTAACATAGGCTACATCTTCCCACACTTTCATATCTCTCCAAATAGTACCTGCACCGGGTATAAAGGCAACCTCTACAGGCTGCGTAGGGTCGGCAAGGCTTACAATAGAAGTACCGTCGTACACACCAACGATAGCATACTCCGTATTGGTAGATTGTTGCTCAAAACCCCAAATATCACTCAAGCCTTCTGAATAATCAAGCTGTCCAACCAATTCCATATTTAAACTAGATTGAGCGAAAATGCTGCTCATTCCAAAAAACAAAAAACAAAATAACAAGTAGTTTTTTTTCATTATTGTAATAATTATGATGATTCTTTTAAAATTCGCTCAAAGATACCTTTTAACAAAAGAAGCCACAAAGTCAATGATAATAAGGATGCAATAGTTTTAGATTATCTCTATTTATGTCAAAATTGCGACAGGCAATTTTTTATCACATATCGACTATTTTTTATACAACCTTCACAGTCGTTGTAGTATTCATTTTAAATTAGTATTTTTGTCGGTCTTTTATTAAAGCTCCAAACAAACCAATGAGTAAAAATAGCGGCAGCGGCCTCCAAATATCTAAACCATCTTACTTATATGCCATTATAAGCACTACCCTTGTATTGTTTATGCTAGGTATATTAGGAATGTTGTTGTTACATGCCCAAGCTTTGTCTAAGTATTTTAAAGAAAACATTGAAATAACGGTTATGCTAGACGATAAGACCGCTAAAAGCAATGTAAACGCCTTGCAAAAAGCACTTCAAAAAAAGCCGTATGTAAAGAGAAGCCATTATGTATCTTTAGCAGAAGCCACCCAACATTTTAAAGCAGAAAACAAAGAAGACTTTACCGAGATATTGGATGTAAATCCCTTATTTTCGTCTTTAAACTTATACCTTTATGCCAACTATGCCAACAAGGACAGCCTTGCGCAAATAAAAAGGGACTTATTAAAAGTACCAATGGTAAAAGAAGTATTTTATCAAGAAAACTTAGTAGATTTAATTAATTCCAACACCAGTAAAATAGGCCTACCTCTTTTTATATTAAGCCTACTTTTTTTACTAATGGCTTTTACGCTTATTGACAGCACCATAAAGTTAGCCATGTATGCCAACCGATTTTTAATTAAGAGTATGCAATTGGTAGGAGCGACTAGGTGGTTTATTTCTAAGCCTTTTATTACCCAAAGTGTGTACAATGGTATTTTAAGTGGTTTACTAGCCGCTGTTATGTTAGTAGCCGTTTTATTACTAGCGCAAAAATCAATACCCGAACTAAGTTTATTACATAATCCGCTTAAATTTACCTTACTTTGTGTCGGCATCATCAGCCTAGGTATTTTTATTTCTTGGTGGAGCACTCGTTTATCAGTAGTTAAATACTTGCAAAAACAACTCGATGAACTTTATTAGCTTTGTGGGGTATTAATTAAGGTTTAAGGTTGGAGATTGCTAATTATAAAATTACGCCGATTAAAAACCACTAAGTGAAATGAAAAAAATAAAGTCCACCAAGAAATTTAATTATATTTTTCAAGGCAAGGCGTAAAACGCAGTCATAGCGGGCTATGACGAGTATTTACAACGCCGCATTGGGAAATAGAATAAATTAAATTGGTGGAGGTTATCTTTCCACTTTCACTAACCAAAAATCACTAACGATTAACCAAAAACTATTAACTACTTAATATGAAAAAATACAATCATCATTTTTTGTTTGGCAAACGCAATTTCCAACTCGTACTAATAGGTTTAGTAGTAATGGCAGTAGGAATGATACTGATGGTAGGTGGCGACCCAACAAAATACCAAACAGAAATTATTTATGGGTTTAGAACTACTGTTTTAGCACCTATACTAGTACTAGTAGGTCTAGGAATACAAGGCTTTGCTATTTTTACTAAACCCACCGCTTCTGACGTATGGAAAGCCCAAAGCGATATGAATACGGCCACCGAAGTAGAAGACAAATTGGTTTCGAGAAGAAAATCAAGAAAAAAATCAAGAACATAAGAGCCGAAGGTACAAGATACAAAGTACTTGGCACCGTATAGCTTCCATTAAAACTTTAAAGATCCCTAGCATTATTTTTTATGGATCACTTTCCAAAAGTGAAGATCTTTTTTCTTTTTTCAAATAAACAAATAAATGTCGTTAATAGAAGCGATTATATTGGGTATTGTACAAGGCTTAACCGAGTTTTTACCCATTAGCAGCAGCGGACACATTGAGCTAGGCAAAGCCATACTAGGCGTAAAAAATGCCGATGATTTAGCCTTTACCATTATTGTACATGGTGCAACGGTTTTAAGCATCATTGTCGTTTTTTATAAAGATTTACTACAGCTCTTCCGCAGTTTTATTGGTTTTAAATGGGATGCCGATAATCAGTATCTTGCCAAGTTGGCCCTATCTATGATTCCTGTTGGGTTGGTAGGCGTGCTTTTAGAAGATTATTTAGCCGCTTTTTTTAGTGGACGTATTGCACTAGTAGGATTTTGCTTAATCCTTACGGGTTTTATTTTGTTTTTAACGACCCTAGAACGTGCAAATCCTAGAGAGGTAACCTTTAAAGATGCGCTGCTAATTGGTTTAGCCCAAGCAGCGGCCGTTTTACCAGGCATCTCCCGTTCGGGCAGCACTATTTCGGTAGCCTTAGCATTAGGCATTGATAAAGAAAAGGCCACCCGTTTTTCTTTCCTCATGGTTTTAGCTCCTATCCTAGGCGCAACCATCCTCAAATTTAGAGATCTTAGCGCAGCAACTACTGCTTCCGATACAAGCCTCCTCCCCTATATTGCTGGTTTTATTGCCGCTTTTGTTTCGGGTGTTATTGCCTGTAATTGGATGTTGGCATTGGTAAAACGAGGTAAAATTGTTTACTTTTCGGTGTACTGTTTTATTGTTGGCTTAATAGCCATTATTTGGGGATTGCTATAAACTGCCACTTAGTAGTCTTATAAACTAAACAGTAATTGGCGTAGTAGTTGATATGTTTAATAAAAAATAAAGGCTGTTTATACACCTTAAAACTTCCTATTTTTCAAAAAAACAGGAAGTCTTGCTATACTTTATTTAAAGGTGGTTTAAATACTATTTGGTAAAGAAAATAAGTTTAACAAAGTGTACTTGAGTAGTGAAATAAGTCTTTTTTTCACTTTCTATTAAACCTTTCCCGCTAAAAAACGTCTATAGGTATAAGCAAAATTAGGTAATGTAGAAGTCTTATTTCTGCTACATTTTTTTTATATTTGCATAGTAAAGTACTTAATCAAACATTTATTAAATTAATTTCATTGATATTATAGTGTGTTCAAGGATAAGCAAGAACTTTTTAATAAGGCATGATATCCTCCACTCTTAATAATTAAATATTTAGAAATCATGAAGAAATTATTATTAGCCATTGTCGCTGTATTAGCCATGTCTTCGGTTACTTATGCACAAGATATGAACGATGGCGCATCTTACATTTTAGATGAGAATGGTGAATTAGTAGAAACAACCGCACCAGTTTTTAACTTCTCCATCGAGTCACACGATTTCGGTACCCTTCCAGAAGGACCAAAAGTAACACACGAGTTTTCTTTTACGAATGATGGCAAGGAACCTTTAATCATTTCTAATGTAAAAGCTTCTTGTGGCTGTACTACACCAAACTGGCCCAAAGAACCTGTAATGCCAGGCGAAGAAGCGGTAATTACTGCTACTTACAATACGAGCAAAAGAATTGGTCCTTTTAACAAATCAATTACCATTACATCTAATGCTTATACGCCTACAAAGCGTTTATACATTAAAGGAAAAGTAGTTAAACCAGCCGAGTTTGAACAACAAGACACGGCTCCTGTTAAAAAGAAATCAATTGTAGAGGAAAATAATTAATTTTTTGCGCTAGTACGTACTGCGCTAAAAAACATAATTAAAAAAGGCGGTAATCTCTAATGAGGTTACCGCCTTTTTTGTGTTTAGCGTTTCTATTAAATCAAAATACCCAATTACCAAATCACAATTTTCCTAGTTCTAAGATATTTGGGGGCTGATATATT